>CANETM010000196.1 GCA_947441205.1 Bacteroidota bacterium
ATTTCAGAATTATTATAATCAATACTATTATCGCAATAACTTACTAGATGAATTGCCGTCCCGTTTTAAAGAGCGATACGAAAAATTTAAATCTAAACCAGATTATACTGCAAGGCATATAGAAATAAAACATTTATCCCGTTATGCGCAGGACTTTGTTACCATATACAATTCAGCCTGGGCTCAGCATGGTGAAGCAAAGGCTATTACCTATGAGCAAATCATGAAGCTTTTTAAAACATTGGAGCCTATTATGGACCCACGAGTAATTTGGTTTGCTTATTATAAGGAGGAGCCTATCGCGATGTTTATTAATATCCCGGACGTTAACCAATATTTCAAACACTTTAATGGTAAATTGGGTCTGTTGCAAAAAATACAATTATTGTGGATGAAGTGGAGGGGCCAAAATAATCAATTGACCGGTTTGGCGTTTGGCGTAGTTCCTAAATATCAGGCGTTGGGTATTGATAGTTTCTTAATTCAATCCTGTTCGCTGTTATTATTATCCCTTCAAAAATACAGTGAATATGAAATGGGTTGGGCGGCAGATTGGAACCCAAAAATGCTAAATATTTATAAAAGCTTAGGGGGCGCACAAAGTAGACATATGGTCACTTACCGATTCATTTTTAATCCAAGTGCGCATTCCTTTGAGCGTCATCCCATCATGGAATACGGCGCTCCATCCTAGCCGAAAACACTATCAAAATGTGCATAAAAGGGTCTTAAATTTTATTGGGATTATATGTATATTGCGCGTCTACTATGGATAATTTTGTTGTTTCTGCCCGAAAATATAGACCCCAAAACTTTAACACGGTTGTGGGTCAGTCGCATATAACGACTACACTAAAAAATGCCATTTTAAACAATCATTTGGCACATGCCTTTTTGTTTTGTGGACCAAGAGGTGTCGGTAAAACAACCTGTGCAAGAATTTTAGCAAAAACAATTAACTGTACAAACATCACTAAGCAAGGTGAAGCATGTAACGAATGTGATAGTTGTACCTCCTTTGAAAAAGGAGCAAGTTTGAATATACACGAATTAGATGCTGCTAGTAATAATTCAGTTGATGATATTAGGGCATTAGTTGAGCAGGTTAGATTTGCGCCACAAGCTGGTAAATACAAAGTGTATATCGTGGATGAGGTACACATGTTAAGCGCCAATGCATTTAATGCATTTTTAAAGACATTGGAAGAGCCACCACCCTATGCCATATTTATTTTAGCGACTACCGAAAAACATAAAATACTACCTACCATTTTAAGTAGGTGTCAAATATTTGATTTCAAACGTATCACCTCCAATGATACTGTTGTTCACTTAGAAGAAATCATTCAAAAAGAAAATATTAAAGCGGAAAGAAACGCTTTACAATTAATCGCTCAAAAGAGTGAAGGTTGCATGCGTGACGCATTAAGTATTTTGGATAAAATTGTAAGTTTTTCCAACGGAGCGTTAACATATAAAAATACCCTTGAACATTTAAATGTTTTAGATGAGGAATATTTTTTCAAATTACTTGAATACCTTACTAAACAAGATTTAACAAACGCCATTTTACTTTATGATGAAATTAATCAAAAAGGTTTTGAAGGCGATACCGTTTTAAATGGGCTTGCCAGCTTTATCAGAAATATATTGGTTTGCAAGGATCCAGCTAGTGCTAAATTATTAGAATCCATTGAAGGATGGAGAGAACAATACATTGACACTGCTAAATCAATTAGTACCCCTTATTTAATAAGTGCTTTAAACATACTAAATGAGTCCGAGATTCAATTCAAAATGGCGCGCAATAAAAGATTGCATGTTGAAATGGCCATCATTAAATTAAATTTTTTAGCGCAAGCAATTGAGTTAAGTTTGGAAGACAACCAAATAGTAAAAAAAAAACTAGTTGATGCACACTATCCTATTCGCTTAAAAAAAATACTACCATTAAGTAATGTAATGGTTAATAGTGAAGCGAAATTGGTCATTGAAACCAATGAAGCAGTTAAAAAGCAAGTTGAAAAGTCCGCTACAAATGCTACAAGTAAGGCTGAAGCAATCATAAATACAGCTCCAACAAATAATACAGCAAATATTCACTCAAAGGGTGCTGAAATTGAAAAAGCAACTAGTACTGATGAAACGGTTTCAAATATACAGGTGAAACCAACAATGCCAATACCAACAATATCCATACCAATGGAGGATTCTTCAACAGGATCAAAAAAGAATTTATTGGAAGTATTGCAACATAAATATGGAAAGGAGTATGAAATAGAAGAGGTTAAAGAATCTCTGCCCTTGGAAATGGAACTACTAAAAAAATGCTGGGATGAATATGCAGTATTCTTGGAAGCCAACGCAAAACATGCATCATCGGGAACATTTAAAGTTGCTCAATTAAATATTATTGATGAGATTCACTTTACCGTGACAGTTGGTGCCTTAACTGCCCAGAAATTTGTTGAGCAAGAGAGAATGAATTTACTTGAAAAATTATGGGGTATATTTCAAAACAGGGCTATTCAATTTGATATTTTAGTGGAAGCAAGCGATCAAGAAGATGTGCCATTACACATGCGATTAAATAGCAAACAAAAATATGATCGAATTGCTGAACAATTTCCATTGGTTAAGGAATTAAAAAGCAGGTGTAATTTAGAAGTCTATTTTTAATACCTTATTCAACGAATAAAACCTGATTTATAATTTCGCTTTATTATATCCTTTTTGTTTTAGGTATTGGAAAACCTTTTGACGATGATCGCCTTGTATAATTATTTCCCCATCTTTTACTGAACCGCCAGTTCCACAATGATTTTTCAAGGCTTTTCCTAATACATTCATACCTTCTTCTTTACCTACGAATCCATAAACTACGGTCACTGTTTTGCCTGCCCTATGTTTTGTTTCAAGTATTACTTTTAAGGGTTGTTGATCTGCTGATAAAGTTTCTACTTCGGCTTCATCTTGAATAGGTGAGAAATTTGGATCCGTACTATAAACTAATGGCGACCCTAATGATTTATTTTTTTTGCTCATATACAATACTTGTGCTAATTCACTCTCAGACTAACTATTGTGACTCCCTTTCTAGCTTCCTGTAATAATAAAGTCAGGTTATATTTTGTAGTACCTGAAATTAATTTACCCGTTAAATAGATAGTAGTGCCTACTTTTCGTTCGCCATTTTTCTCAAAACCAATGATACTATTTTTATTAAAAAAATTACTTAGTAAATCATTAGCTTCCTTGGCACTATATTGCTTTTGTGTAGCCAAATCAGGCATACTAACATCCACTTGGCTATCCCAAAAAGAACGTAAATTATTGAAATTTGATGTTTGTAAATGCTGAATCAATGATTCAGTATCATTTTGAGCTATCAAGCTTTGACTTGAAAATGCAAAAAATAGTAAAAGAAATATTTGTCTAACGGCTTTCATTTTTTAATATTAGATGTAAAGATAACTGCTTAAATTTGCATAATTAAAGGGGTTATTCCTTTAACGTACAATTTAGCAAATAATTAATTGTTCGAAGTAACAAAAATAAAGAATATGTCAAAAAAAGTAATACTCGTAATAATGGATGGTTGGGGTTTAGGAAAAGTGCCATTATCGGATGCAATTCAACAAGCAAAAGTACCCTTCGTAAGTAGTTTATATAACCAATATCCTCACTCTACCTTA
>CANETM010000197.1 GCA_947441205.1 Bacteroidota bacterium
AATAAACCGACTCCTTTTGGCAAAAAGTGTGATACTTGAAAATCTTGATGTCCTAAATAAATAGCATTTGCGACATAAAGTCCTTTAAAGAAATCAACATGGATTGTTTTCGTGATTGTATCCACACAGTTATAACTATTAGTCGCAATTAAAGTAGTACTAAAATCTCCGCTATGGTGGAATTTATGGGTAGGAGAATTTACATTGGAGGTATCCCCATCACCAAAAAACCATGTATAATAATCTGCTTGTTTAGATGCATTTTTAAATACCATCGTTCCATTCAATAGATCGTCAATTTTGATTCCTTCAGCATTAAAATCTGCTACAGGATCTGGATGCACAATAATTTGTTGCGTCAACACAACTGTATCGGCACATCCACCTTCACCCTCTCCTATTACTGTAATCGTATAATTTCCTTGTTTCTTGTAGGTATAATTGATGGTTCCACCTTCTTTTTTGGCTCCATTACCCATGTCCCACGTAATCTTATTGACAAATAATGAATTAATGGAATAGAACAATTGATCCCATTCACAAAAACCGGAAGGTAATTCCTTTGGTGTAAGTTTCGGCGTATTATAATTTCTAATAAATTGTTTCGCTGTACTTAAACAACCATATTCATTTTTAGCATTTAAAACAATTAGATGGTTGTTTACCTTCGTATAATTGACAATTGGGTGTGTTTCAAAAGAAGTTATTGCATCCCCAAAATCCCAATCATAATTTGTTGCGCCAGTTGACTGATTATATGTTTTTACTTCCATTGGTTGGAAGCATGGATCCGAGTTAGTGATCGAGAATTTAGCGACTGGTAAAGGATGTACTAAAATTGTTTTAGCAATTGTATCCTTACAACCGATGCTATTTTCTGTAACTAAATTAATTTGGTATTTACCATCTTTTAAAAATACATGATTCGGGTTTTCAGCGGTAGAATAATTGGTATCTCCAAAATTCCAATTTAAGAATTTATACCCGATACTCTTATTGGTGAAATCTACCTTTAGTGGCATACATCCTTCCACTTTATCGGAATAAAAATCGGATTTAGGACGATTATTCACTGTAACAAATTTAGAGACCGAAGTTGTACAAGCGTATTCATTGATTGCATCCAATTTCACCTTATAGACATTTGAAGCATCATATTTCACGGAAGGGTTATCTAAGTTAGAGGTTTGATTATTCCCAAAATTCCATGCGTACCCAACCGCACCTGTTGACTGATTATTAAATTGTGTAATCATCGGGATATAGCAAGGGTCTGTTGTAGTGAAATTAAATGCAGGTACAGGAATTGGGAAAGTCGTTAATTTATGTCTAACGGTATCCTTACAACCTAAGGTGTTTTCTACAATCAATTCGATGTTTAATTCACCCACTTTCGTAAATAGATTATTTGTAGAAGTATTTGCGGAATTATTTCCATCGTCAAAATTCCATTTGCTATAATTTGCATATAAAGATTCGTTTAAAAAACTCACTGACAAAGGAATACAACCCTTGTCTTTATCCATACTAAATTGTGCTTTAGGTTTTTGATTCATTTGCACCGTTTTTCGGATGGTATCTTTACACTCAAATTTATTTGTCGCGATTAAATCCACATTATATACCCCAGCTTTCAAATAGTTAGCAGCAGGATTTGTTTCTGTGGATAATTGCCCGTTCCCAAAAATCCAATCATATTTCTTAGCATATAAAGAATTATTCTGGAAATATGCATTCATCGGATTATAACAAGGATCTGTTGTCATATACGTAAAATTCGGAACAGGCAAAGGCATTGTTGTTATGGCATGTTCAATCGTATCCTTACATCCATTGCTACCCTCTACGATTAATTTCACTTGGAATTTTTTAATCGAATCTTGTCCGGAAGTTTTAAAGATGTGTTTGGTATCTTGTTGATTAGATACGTTTCCATCGTCAAATTGCCAACTGTAGTATTTTCCAAATGTGGATGTATTTTTAAAATCAATTACCAACGGAATACAACCTATGTTTATATTGGTGGTAAATTCAGCCGCCGGTTTTTGTAATAATGTAACCGTTTTTTGGATGGATATACTACAGTTATATTCATTGGTAGCAGTTAATTTAACGTTATAATCCTTTGGAATCGTATAGGTGGTCTTAGGATTTGTAATAGTTGCAACTAAACCATTATCAAAATCCCAATCATAATATAAAGCACCTGTAGAAGTATTTGTAAAATTAGTCACCATCGGTGTTGCGCACGTATCGGATCGTTGAAAAACAAAATTAGGTGTTGGTACAGGGAAGGCTTCGATTGGAAGTATTAAGGTATCCTTACATTTATCACTATTTTCTACAATTAACCTAACATTATATTTACCAGCAATCGGATAGATTGTAGTTGCATCCGTCGTATTTTTTGCATTCCCGTCGCCGAAATCCCAACTATACTTACTTGCTCCTTGGCTCTTATTAGTTAACGAGATTGATAAAGGAACGCAACCATCTTTTTTATCTGACAAAAAATCTGCTTTTGGTTTTGGGTATTTTATTACTTCGTATGAAATACTAGACATACATCTAAATTCATTTTCACCCTCCAATTTAACAATGTACTTGCCTGGTAATTTATATACCATTGTTGGATTTAATTCTACCGAAGTCATATTATCATGGAAATACCATTTATAGGATTGTGCTCCAATGGAAGTATTTGTAAAATCCGCATACATTGGCGTATAACATTGATCCGAAGGTGTGTAAGTAAAATTCATTATTGGCACTGGGAAAACATGCACTTTGGAAGTAAAAGTATCTTTACAGGAAGATGCATTTTCAACAATTAATTTCACTTCAAATAATGTGTCTTTTAATACCGTTTTAAATAAATGATCCGATTCAATGATATTTGTAATTGTTCCATCGCCATAATTCCAGGAATGGAAATTCGCTCCAATACTCTTATTTTTAAATTTCACTAATATAGGCGAACAACCTTGGGTAGTATCCATGCTGAAAGCCGCAACAGGTCTTGGTTTAACATACACTGGATGTTCTACGGAAGCACTACAATAATTATCCACATTAGAAACTTGTAGATTAATGGTGTACTTTCCAGCATTTAGGTATGTGTGTGTCGGATTTTCAACAAAAGAAGTATCCCCATCTCCAAATATCCATCTATAGGTAAATTGGTCTGTTAGATTTCTAATTGTTTTGAATGCAAATGCCCCCTTCAAACATAGACTATCCTTCGAACTCACAAAATCAATTTTAGGCGTTTGGTACACATTTATTGTCGCGCGCATGGTATCCTTACTACAACCATTACTCACTGCCAAATAAACGTTATACTTACCTGGTTTTGTATATACATGGGTCGGGTGTATGTCTTTAGAGGAAGTACCATCTCCAAAGTTCCAAATATGAAACGTATTACCCATCGAGTATTGCGTAAATTTGATACTCAAATCCGTACAGCCTTCTATTCTATCTGGGTTAAAATGCGCTTTCACTGTATTTGGATGCACCAAAATAGTTGTTTTTGCCGTATCCGAACCACATTCATTTACAGCAATAACTTTAATATTATAGGTTGTAGAATTTAAGAGACCTGTAGTATAATTTTTATAAATCAACGAGTCTTTTGACTCTACAAAATTTCCATCTCCAAAAAAGTCCCACTTAAT
>CANETM010000198.1 GCA_947441205.1 Bacteroidota bacterium
AAAGCAACAATTAAAGCTTTAGGCCTTTTACGTGAGCCAGTTCAAGTTGCAAAAACAAGAAATATTAAATTATCAAAAGTATTTAACGGGTAATCAAGTCATTGATTTTCTAAATACACCATCAATAATTACAGATGAAAAAGATTAAAATAACTCAAGTAAAAAGCGGCATCGACAGATCTGAGCGTCAAAAACAAACTTTGATTGCTTTAGGTTTGAAGAAATTAAATGCATCAAAAGAAGTAGAGGCAACTCCACAAATTTTGGGTATGGTTAATAAAGTTGCTCACTTAGTAAAAGTTGAAGAAGTAGCTTAATTGCTTGCTTCAATAATTAAATAAAGCGAGGGGAGATTCCCCGACAGTAAAAATCAACAAAATGAAATTACACAATTTACAACCTGCTCCAGGTTCAGTTCACAAAGCAATCAGAATTGGTAGAGGAGAAGCATCTGGTAAAGGTGGTACTTCTACAAAAGGTAACAAAGGTGGTCAGTCTCGTGCTGGTTACAAAAGTAAAATGGCACACGAAGGTGGTCAGATGCCAATTCAACGTCGTGTTCCTAAGCGTGGATTTAAGAACATTAATCGTATTGAATATGTAGTATTCAACTTAGGTCAATTAGACCAATTGATTGAGAAATACGGTTTCACAGAAATCACTCCTGAGAATTTATACATGAACAGTTTGATCCAACGCACTGATTTAGTGAAAATCTTGGCAACTGGCGAATTAAAAACTAAGATTAATTTTAGAGTAAACAAAGCAAGCAAAAAAGCACAGGATGCGATTGTAGCTGCAGGTGGTACCATTGAAATTATCTAATAAATTTTTGTATATTGAGATGCATTACAAATGCGTCTTTTTATATTAAAAAGCCGAACTGTACAATAACTAAATTCTGATGAAAAAATTAATAGACACTTTAAAAAATATTTGGGCTATCGACGAACTTAAGAGTAAAATCTTAGTGACGTTAGCACTTGTATTAACTTATAGAATTGGGGCTCAAATCACTTTGCCAGGTATTGATCCATTAGCTATTGAAGCTGCTCAAAAGGCGGGTAATGGCAATGGTTTATTAGGCATATTTGACATGTTCGCTGGTGGTGCTTTTTCACAAGCATCTGTATTGGCATTAGGTATTATGCCATACATCTCTGCTTCTATCTTTATGCAATTAATGACCATATTAGTTCCTCAATTACAAAAGATACAAAAAGAAGGAGAGAGTGGTCGTAATAAAATTAATCAATGGACAAGATATTTAACAGTGATTGTAACTGCTTTCCAAGCAGGTGCTTATGTTGCTTACTTAAATAGTCCTGGTTATGCTGATGCATTAATTCCTGCATACAAACCTTACTTCTGGTTCTCTACAGTTATCACATTAACAGCGGGTACTTTATTTGTTATGTGGTTAGGTGAAAAAATTCAAGATAAAGGTTTAGGTAATGGTACATCTATCATTATCATGGTTGGTATCTTAGGCCGTTTACCGCAATCTATCATTTTAGAATTTGGTTCTAAAAGTGTAGCTGGTGGCGGTGGTTTATTAATATTCTTAATTGAGGTTGCAGTTTTAGTAACTATCATAATGGGCTTGATTTTATTGGTGCAAGGTGTTCGTAAAATACCTGTAACCTATGCTAAGCAAGTTATTGGTGGAGCTCAAGTTGGTGGTGCACGTCAATTTTTACCTGTAAAGGTGAACAGTGCAGGTGTAATGCCAATCATATTTGCACAAGCAATTATGTTTTTGCCTACACTA
Source organism: Bacteroidota bacterium (assembly GCA_947441205.1). GTDB lineage: Bacteria > Bacteroidota > Bacteroidia > Chitinophagales > Chitinophagaceae > Sediminibacterium. Next base: position 1,772 of record CANETM010000198.1, read on the forward strand.
GTTTCTTTCACAAATTTAGATTCAGCACAGGGTATTGTTAGAATTTTCAATGACCATAGTAATGTATGGTACATGATTATTTATTCAGTAATGGTAATTGGTTTTACTTTCTTATACACTGCTTTAATTTTTAATCCAAAGCAAATTTCTGAGGATTTGAAACGTAATAATGGTTTTGTTCCTGGTGTTAAACCTGGTCAACCAACTACTGATTATATTGGTGCTGTAATGGATAGAATTACTTTACCAGGTGCTATTTTATTAGCTGTGGTAGGTATCTTACCTGGATTTGCACAAAGACTACAAGTAACACAAGGATTTAGTACTTTCTTTGGTGGAACTTCATTATTAATCATGGTAGGTGTTATTTTAGATACTTTACAACAAATAGAAACTTACTTATTAATGCGTCAATATGATGGATTAATGAGTTCAGGAAGAGTGCAAGGAAGAAGCGGCGTTGTAGGTTCTGGTATTTAAAATCTAAATGTTTTATTTATATTTACGAACCTGTCCTAAAAAGGCAGGTTTGTTTTTTTGTAATGAACTGAATAATTATGATGTATACTAAAACGGAAGATCAAGTTTTATTGATGAAGGAAGCTGCGATGTTGGTTAGTAAAACTTTAACCGAAGTTGCAAAGGTATTAAAGCCAGGCATGACCACTTTGGATATTGATTTATTATGTATGCAATTTGCAAAAGATCATAAAGCTTCCATTTCATTTCATAATTACCATGGTTATCCGCATCATATTTGCGCTTCTGTCAATGACGTTGTAGTACATGGATTTCCTAATAAAAACCCATTAAAGGAAGGCGACATAGTATCCATTGATTTTGGTGTTATATTAAATGGATGGCATGGGGATCATGCCTATACTTTTATTTTAGGTGAGGCTGATCCGGCTGCCATTGAATTGGTTAAGGTAACAAAAGAGTCTTTATATGTTGGCATTGAAAAAGCCATAGTCAATAATCGAATTGGTGATATCGCTTATGCAATACAAGAGCATACTGAAAAAAAACATGGTTATGGTGTGGTGCGTGAGTTAGTGGGACATGGTTTAGGCAAAGAATTACATGAGGATCCACAAGTGCCTAATTATGGAAAAAGAGGAACGGGTTTAAAATTAAAAGAAAATTTAGTGCTGGCGATTGAGCCGATGATTAATATGGGAACGCATAAAGTGTATACCGATGATGATGGTTGGACAGTTAAAACACAAGACGGCAAACCATCCGTTCACTTTGAACATGATGTATGTATTAAAAAAGATACAGCATTGATTTTATCAGATTTTTCAATTATTGAAGCAGCTGAAAAAGCAAATCAAAATTTAAATAGCTCGTATTATTAGTTTTTGTTTAATCAAGTTACTATGTTTTATAAGGCAACATCTTGTTTTAAGTTTATAAAAAATAATGTATGGAAAAGAAAAAAGTTGTCGTAGTAGGAGGTGGAGCTGCGGGATTTTTTTGTGCCATACAAGTTGCTGAATTACATCCTGAGTGGGAGGTAATCATTTTAGAAAAATCTAATAAAATACTAGCTAAAGTTAAAGTGAGTGGGGGCGGGCGTTGTAATGTAACGCATGCTTGTCCTGATATTGAAATGCTATTAAAAAAATATCCACGTGGCGAAAGATTTTTAAAAAAAGCGTTTTATCAATTTGCTACAAAAAATACAATTGATTGGTTTAAAAAAAATGGTGTTGAATTGCATACTGAAAAAGATGGCCGTATGTTTCCCACTACCAATAGTTCCGACACGATCATTGATTGTTTTTTGAGAAAAGTGCATCAATATAAAATTCAAGTATTAACACAGCACGAAGTAGTTGATGTTGTTCAAAATAAATTTTTAAGTTTCACGATTGAATTGCAAG
>CANETM010000199.1 GCA_947441205.1 Bacteroidota bacterium
GTGTAGCAGTGACTAATTCATATCAACGATAAGTATTGTTATAAAAAGGTTTGCTTAAATGATAAAGAATCATAATTATAACTGATTAGTTAAACCTAAATTACTAAACCTGATAAGTTAAATCTAAATTGATAAATCTAAAAAGATAAACAATAAACGGTGTGTTACTACAATACCATTAATATTAAAAAAGGCACAAAAATTTCATTAAATGGAATGGCCAAGGAGTTGCCAGAAGTTAATAGGCCTATACAAAGTGGCTTTGAGTATGGTGATTGGACTATTGTGAAACCTACAAATGATGGGTATGATTTTGAATTAGCGCATTGGGAATTAATTGCCCCATGGGTTAAAAATAATTTAGAAGTGATGAAGGGGCGTGAAAAGTTTTTTACTTTAAATGCAACTGCCGAAAGATTGTTAGAGAGTAAATTATTTAAACAATCTGCTTTAAAAAGAAGGTGTTTAGTATTATCATCAGGCTTTTATGAATGGAGACATTATACTCCAGAGGGTTCCAAAAAAGACATAGCTTATCCTTATTTTATTTCAGTTAAAGAGCAGCCAGTCTTTTTCATGGCTGGTATTTATCAACCTTGGGTGGATGTTGAATCAGGCGAAATGATGAATACTTTTTCCATTGTTACAACAAAGGCGAATCATTTAATGGAGCAAATTCATAATAAGAAAAAAAGAATGCCCACTATTTTAAATGACCAACAGGCATCCTCATGGATAAGTCCGAATTTAAGTGAACAACAAATCATGCAGTTAGCTTCCACTCAAATTGAGGATAATTTATTGGAAGCCTATACCATCAAAAAGGATTTCAGAACTGCGATTGACCCTAAGGAACAAAACACTTTTAATGAGTTACCTCCATTAAGGTAAACTATTGTATGCTTGAATAGCTTGTATAATATCCGCTTCTTTTTTTAGATTTAATTTTTTCTCAGTAATTAAGGAATTCATATCAGCTTCTTTATCTCCAAAAAATACCAAAATATCCTCTTTATTAAGTCGTATAAATTTTATCTGATCACCTTTTTTAAGATAGTACCTACTTGTATTTGAAAATGTTTTTACCATGCCTGCATTTATTTCACTCATTTCAGAAACTTGCTTAATATCTGAACGGTAAAATTGTACTGCACCTGTACCTACTAAAATCTGAATATACTGATCAGGCTTTAGACCAGCTTGATTCATTCCTTTTGAAAATACCATTTGGTTTGTCGTATCTGGCCATTTAGGCAATAGTTGAACACTAACTATTTTATCCAGTAGTTCAAAGGGTTCTCCGTCCTTATTAAAGAAAACAGCATTGTCATATAAATTGATTTTAAGTTCTAAATCATAATAAACGCCTAGGTTGGTAGTTACTATACCACGAATCCATTTGTCTTGATAAAAAGGAGTCCCTCTTATTCCTGAGTACTTTTCTGGGTTAAAGTTTTTACTAGAAACAGGATCTTGTAATTGAAGTAATTGGGCATTTACATTTCCCAATGAAAAACAAAGTAAAAGGGGGAGAATTATATATTTCATAGTCACATTTATTATTACCTAAAACTAATTGCTTTGCTTCATTTATTGAAATAAAATTAGTTAAAAAAAGAAAGGCTGCCAATTGGCAGCCTTTCAATATAAAATTGCAGGTTAGGATTAATTCCAACCTGGATTTTGTTGTGTCTTGATGGTCGCATTTGCGTCCAATTCACCCTGAGGGATTGGGAACAATCTTCTGAAGTTAGTAAATTCCATACTTCTTGCAGAAGCAGGATAATCAGTACTACGTGTGATATTTCTTTGCAATCTTTGCATATCAAGATAACGCTCACCTTCAAATGCTAATTCTTTTCTTCTTTCTAAAATGATGTCTTCAAATAAAGCAGAACCAGAAGAAGCAATTGCAGGAGCACCTCTTCTACTAGTTATTTCATTTACATATTTCAAAGCATCAGCAGTATTTGAAGGGTAAGAAGCTTCAGCAGCAATTAAATACATTTCAGACATTCTAACCACTTTGGTATCGGTATGATCACCAGTGAATGAACTAAATTTATTTACGAAAGTTGAAGGTAAACCACCTCTTGTACCTGTTGAGTATAATGATCTTCTTATGTCAGCTGCATTAAATTGAGCATATAATTCAGAAGAACATAATAAATCACCATAGTTAGCTGATTGTAAATAAATATAGGCTAATGCATCAAATGCGTTGTTTGCAACCGCATCGAATGATACTTCAAATAAAGTTTCTACTCTATCCGTTCTTGGTGCTACGCCTGCCCAATATCCTGTGTGAGCAGCTGCAGTAACAGGTGTGAATCCACTGTTTGCGATAACATCTAAAGCTGCTGCTTTAGCGTTAGTCATATCACCCATAGCAAGGTAAACCTTAGCTTGTAAAGCCTTTGCTGCATATTTACTAAACTGAGAAGAGTTAGTGAACTTAGTCATCAAAGCAAATGCTTGTGTTAAGTCTTTATTAATTTGACTATACACTTCATTAACTGTATTTCTTCCTGGTTTTAAATCAGGGTTATAAACGGTAACTACTGGCACACCTAAGGCTGAAGGATCCTTTGTGTAAGGTGTTGCAAAATAACGAACTAAATTAAAGTGGGCTAATGCACGAATGGCATAAGCTTCTCCTTTATATTGTAATACGTTCGCATTATCAGCAATCTTAGAGTTGATGATATTGTTTGCGCGTAAAATCGCCGCGTAAGACGAGTTCCATATTCCAGCTATGTCGCCATCCGTAACCGTGTAATTATATAAACTAAAAGCTGTGTAACGGTTGGTGTTTTGAACTGACTGATAAGTATTATCAGCAATCATATCACCAAGTACTGGCAATGTTCTACCATATAAATTAGTAGATTTTAAACCTGCATAAGCTCCACGTAAAGCAACTTGTAAGTCAGCTTCTGAAGCTAATGCATATTCTGGTGTTAAAGAGGTTGGAGGTGCTAATTCCAAGAAGCTCTTTTGACAAGAAGCTAATGATAGTAACAACGCTGTTGCTACCATCATATTTTTTATTGTAAATTGTTTCATATTCGTTTCTATTTGTATTTAACTTTAATTAGAAAGTAAGGCTAAGCCCAACAGTCACTGTTTTAGGAATGAACACGTTCAAGTTGCTAGAGCTTCCAGTACCTTGTTCTGGGTCAAAAGGCAAGTTTTTGTCTTTAACCCATGTAAATAAGTTGGTACCTCTTACATAGAAATTGGCACTTCCTAATTTGAATTTTTCTAATGTGGTTTTTGGTAGATTATAACCTAATTGGATATCTCTTAAACGAACAAATCCACCGTCATTCAAGTTAAAAGTAGAACTATTTTGAAAGGCTTTGTTTCCGTTATATACATACCTAGGGATGTCTGTAAATTGACCAGGTGTTGTCCAAGCGTCTAATTGGCGCTTAACTTTGTTGAAACCCGCTCCAAAACCAGAACCTAAATAATAAGCTCTCCAGCCATCATTTACTTGGTTGCCAAAGCTATAATACAATTGAGCACTTAAAGTAAATCCTTTATAGTTTAACGCATTAGATAATGATCCAAAATACTTAGGCAAAGACTGACCTGCTAAAACACGTGCATTTGCTCCAGGGTAAACGTTTGATGAA
>CANETM010000200.1 GCA_947441205.1 Bacteroidota bacterium
ATCCAGTCCAAGCCCATGTATTGGAAGCTCCAATGGGATTCATTACTTCATCCCTTAAAACTTGAGGAAGTGGTTTTCTCCAAACTGTTGTTGCAGCTAATGCTAATGCATTTACCCTAGTATCATTATATTTAAAAACAGTTCCGGGTTCAAGTCGTTTTCTGGTTGTCCAATCATCAGATTTTTCAGATGGCCTGTCGGCCCAATCTGGCTTACCCCATAATACGCCTTCCCAGTCACTAGTTTGTCTTAATAAATGATCCCAGTTGATTTTTCTATTGTGTTCGGTTTCAAAAGGATAAAGAAAGGATGTTTTAGCAATTGGATTTTGATCAACAGTTACGCCTTCGCCATTAACTACTTCAATAGGGGGAATATAGGTATAAACTGGATCTTGAATATTTTTAATTAACCCTTTATCAACTGCTAAGCCAACTACAGTTGAAACCATACTTTTAGTAACACTGTTAACCGACTCTACCGAATTGGTATTCCCCCAACTTGCAATAACAAACCCTTTATAAACTATTAATCCTGCTGCTGGACCTCTATCAGCCATTGGTCCAATAGGATCAGAAAAGGGTTCCTTGCCAAATTGCATTGCCTGAGAAAGCCAAAGGTTTTTGGGTAGTTTGGTTTCGTTATCTTTTGCAAAAGCAATTGCTTGATTAATTTTATTGGTATCAATATTAAAGGAAGATGGCGACCTTATCTCCCAATTATTTTGGCTTGGAAAGTATAGTTTACTTTGTGCATTTGAAATTATAGTAGCAAATAAAAATAAACTTACTAATAGTTTACGCATTAAATTATGGGTTTGTTGATGAATGTCATTTTTATCTTTTTATTTTAATTGACTAGTGTCAACTCTTGTAGGTGTGTCCTTACCAGAAATAATAGACTGAGAACTTAAAGCAATCGCTTTTATTATTTCATTCATATTATTCATATCTAAGGTTTCAAATTCGTCACTTGGTTTGTGATAATTTGGCTCCACATCCATTTTTGATGTTGAAATAGTATGTGCAGGAACGCCTAATCTTGCAAGGGTTGCATTATCCGAACGATAAAACAAATTTTGATCGGTATAGGGATCAGGATAGAATTTAAAATCTGTCCCCACTAAATTTTCCTGTAGTATTTGACCCATATTCGTTTTTTCATAACCCGTAATATAGGCACTATTCTTGCCCCACTTACTTTCAGTGCCAATCATTTCTAAATTGAACATTGCTTTTACTGTTAATGGATCAAACTGTTTCGAAAAATATTGCGCGCCAAAACCACCCACCTCTTCAGCAGTAAACGCAACAAATATTAAGGTACGTTCATTGTTATTTAATTTTTTAAAGTATTTAGAAAGCATTATCATGGCTGTTGTTCCAGCAGCATCATCATTTGCACCATTGTAGATTGAATCACCATTAACAGCTTTTGCACTATTAATACCTAAATGGTCATAGTGGCCTGAAAAAATAACATATTCGTTAGCTAAGGACTTGCCAGGGATAATACCTACTACATTAGATAGTGATAATTCATCAATTTTATGCGTTGCTTCGATATTAAACTTTGTTGGTTTTTGATTCGATAAAATAAATACAACTGTTTTTTGTTGTGCAGTAATATTTGATTTTAAAGCAGTAAGACGACTAAAATTATTTGCAAAACTTTCGTCAACTAATATTAAGTAGTTTTTATTTGAGGACAAATACTTTCTTACTGATTGTCCTAAATTATCTTCCTTGTTTATTTTTTCAATTTCATACCCACTTGTTTCGTTGATACTAACATTAGCTTGATTAGTTATAACAATTATATTTTTTAAATCAATTGAGCTGCCGTCAAAATTGGCATTTGCGCCAATAAATTTTACACTTAATCTTGTAAATTTTTGTAAATAACTACTTGTGTTTTGTAAGGTTGCTAATTTTGTTTGCTTAAACTCATTTGCAATAAAGTCTGCGGCTTTATCAATACCTTTTGAAAAAGTTCTTCGTCCTTCTAATTCATTTGAGGACAAATATTTTTCAATTCTTTCTGTTTCAGATTTATCAATGATATCCATTGACTTTTGACCTTTAACATTAAGGCTACTACCTATTAAAATAAATAGCAATAAGAGTGTGCTGTTTTTCATGAATTTGAATTTGTAAATTGAAATTTAAAGATAATTCATTAAACCTTTAAACTAAACTATTTTCTAAATTTGTATATATGCAAAATGATCAAGAATTAGTAATACAGTTTCAGCAGTCTTCACAAAAGGAGGCAGCTTTTACGCAATTATTAAAAAGGCATCAACAAAAGGTATATTATCAAATAAAAAGAATGGTCAACGACCATGCTGATGCTGATGATGTTGCACAACAGGTTTGGATTAAGGTTTGGAGTAAGTTAGATGGATTTAAAATGGAAAGCGAGTTTAGTACCTGGCTATTTCGAGTGGCTTATAATGAAACGCTCAATTTTATAGAAAAGCAAAAGAAGCAATCAAGCCACAACCTTAGTACCGAAATTTTGGATTATGAAAACGCTTCATCAGGTTCGGATAATCCAAAATCGACAGCTATTCAAATTGCTTTAGAGCAAGCTATTAAACAACTCCCTGAAAAACAGCGATTTGTATTTATGCTAAGGTATTTTGATGAGTTGAGTTATGAAAAAATAGCTGAGATATCTGGCACTACCGTTGGAGGAGCAAAAGCAAATTTCCATCAAGCCCTCAAAAAAATGGAAGAAATTTTAAAAAAGGATTAAACTATTAACATCATTTAAGGTCAAAATACCGTCATGGAAAACACAAACATTCAAAAAAATATAGGAGAAGACAAACAATTAGTTGAACAACTATTTTCAAAAGAGGCTTTGGGTAGATTCGAAGAAAAAAATTCAACGGTTCCAGCTCATTATTTTGAAAATTTCGAGGCAAGGGTGTTAAACAATATTCATGCATCAAAGCAACCAGCGCGCATATTTAATATTGCAAAATGGGGTCAATTGGCAATTGCAGCAAGCTTTTTAGCTATCATTGTCAGTTCTTATCTTTTTTTCCAATCAAATACATCCATAGATCAAAATCAAAGTATAGTGAGTTTGCAGGAAATTCCTACTTCCGAAATTGACGCTTATGTAAGTACCAATGAATGGGTGGCTGAAATTGATTGGCAGGAGGAAATTAATATTGAAAGCTCTCATTTAGAAAGTTTGAACAATCACTTAATGAAAGACAGTAACAATAATCAATAACAGATTAACAATTAAATAAAATTTATGAAAAGGTTTTTATTATTTTTTGTAGTACTCATATTAGCGATAGCTACAAATGCGCAACAAAATCGACTGCCTAGACCTCCAAGACCACCAATGGATCATGGGCCAAGAGCTGAAAACAAAGAAAAAATTGAAATGTTTAAAATTCAGTTTATTACAGAAAAACTAGCACTTACAAAAGCTGAAGCTGAACAGTTTTGGCCAGTCTATGAGGCGCATAAAAATGCGATGAAGCAAATCATGGATAATCGTTCCAACGACGAAATCCAAGTTCAAGAAGATATTCTTTCAGCAAGAAAAAAATATAAGAATGAATTAAAGCCAGTGCTTAAATCAGATGAAAGAGTAAATGAGGCTTTAAAA
>CANETM010000201.1 GCA_947441205.1 Bacteroidota bacterium
ACTTAATAAAATTTGATCAAAAAGATTCCAACTGTCATTATACGCTAGTGTGCCCATTCCTTTTTTAAACATTTCATAAAACGGGTTAGTCATTTCAAGCTGTTTCATGCTTTTATTGTTTGGATTATCATTAAAATCTCCCATTACTATAAACCTAGCATTGGGTTTATCTAAATAAATACTATCCATAATTTTTTTACACAAATAGCTTGCCCACATTCTTTTATCTGCTGATTGATGCTCACCACCACGTCTACTTGGCCAATGGTTAACTAATACATATACCCATTCGCCATTTAATTGTCCTTTTACAAATAAAACATCCCTTGTGGCATAGGTGTTAAAATGGGTGCTGTCGGTTAAACTATAGGGTTTAAATTGATAAGGAATAAAATTTGCGGGATTGTATATAAGTCCAACATCAACACCTCTTGGATCCCTGGAGTCAAAATGAATAAATTTGTAATGATATTTTTTAATCATCGGCTCATTAATAAGTTTTGTAAGCACAACCTTATTTTCAATTTCAACTATTCCAAACAAAGCAACGCCATCAGCATTTTCAAGTTTTCCTAATTTATAAATTACTCGAGCCAAATGTCTGGATTTCAAATCGTAGGCAGTTTGGTCATATCGCTTAAGGCTATTAGGCAAAAAGTCTTCATCAGTTACATTGATTTGATTTGTTGTATCATAAAAATTTTCACAATTGTAAAATCCAATTATAGTTGATTGTGCATTTGCGTAAAACACATTGAGAATAAATAAAAAAATTAATAATGATTTTCGCATGATCATAATTTAGCATTATTGTTTGTTACGCAATAGTATTGTATTTCAGGATTGGCCGTAAAGTATTTTCCGACATAATTGATGTTGGTTTATAGTTGAATTTCAGACATTAATTTATTGAATGACAAAAATCCTTTCCTTAATTACAATATTATTATTGTTTATGTGTCCATTAAGTGCTCAAGAACAAGAGGACCCATTGCCTATTATTTTAAATGAGCAATCTGAACGAGCGCTTGACTGGGTTCCAACATTATTGAATGCAAATAATAGTTCATTGTATAATTCGGTAATATTTAACGGAAGAATATTTGGCTGGTATTTGCGCGGAGAAAATAACTCACTTTCGGTTATTGATGGCATACCATATACTTCACCACTTAACAAATGGAGATTTTGGGATTTAATTTCAGGTTTACAAGGTCAATTTCAAAAAACCACATTGTCAATTAATGGTGCATTTACTGATCAAGGGCATAATCAAAGTACCATTGTTAATTACTTATCATCTTCACCACAAGAAGGTATTAAAAATTTGAATATAGGATCATCAGTTTCAAATTCAATATTTGCGAATAGTTTTAACGTGCGCATTACTTCACCTAATATTTGGAAAGGTTGGCGAAGTGGTTTAGGAATTGTTTTTCAACATATGCCTTCTCTTATGACTACTGCAAGTTATAAAGAATCTGTTGGGATTGTTTATGGAATGGAGAAGAGGGTAAGCGTAAAAAACAATTTAGGATTTACAGTTGTATGGAATTATAGCGATCAATCTAAAGTTGCAACATCTGTAAAAGAAGCTTTTGATTTAGCTAAAAAAAATACGTACAATCCTACCTGGGGATGGCTTCAGCTTAAACCTTACTATCCAAATACAAAACAATCTAATGCACCCATTATTTCATTCAGGTATCAACATAACTATAATGAAAATCATTATTACAAATTCAGTCAGTCAATCATCATAGGTAGGCAGTCCGCCTCAAGTTTAGAATGGACACAAACAGCCGATCCTCGCCCCGACTATTATAGGTACTTGCCAAGTTATTTAAGTGATGCATCTTTAAAAATAAATTTAGCTAATTGGTATGCCCAGCATCCCGAAAGTTTGCAAATTAATTTTGATAGAATATTACAAATTAACAAATCGAGCATTGATCGACGTTCATTTTACATTGTTAATCAACAAAACAGCGATTTATACTTATGGAATGGATCATTTTTATATTCAAAATACTATGGCAATGATTTTAATTTAAGTTGGGGAGCCAATTATTTATATCATCATATTTCCTATTCAAATAAGGTTAAGGATTTATTGGGAGGCAGCTACTTTTTAAATTACAACAACTGGATAAATGATGACGGCTTAAATGCGAGTTTTCAAAATGACATCCTACGTCCAGATAGAAAAATAAGTGCATCTGAAAAATGGGGACCAAATTATGCGATAAATGCAGCTCAAATATATCCATGGATACAAATAAACAAGAACTATGCAAAATTTGAAGCTGTATTTGGAATGGGTTATGGCGTACAAACTTTATTTAGGCACGGATATAATACCAATGGATTATTCCCATTAAGTTCATTTGGCAAATCAAATAATATTTGGTCAGATGCAAAGGATTTTAAAGCACAGCTGTTATATAAATTTTCTGGTAGATTATATTTTAGATCAATTGTATTCGCAAAATGGGAATTACCTGTCATTCAAGATATATTTATTGATCCAACATTTAACTCCGTTACGTCTCCTTATTTGAAAACTGTTTTTAATCATGGAGCGGACTTGTCAATATATTATAGGGCACCAAATATTAAGTTATTTATGAGCGCATATGTCAATAATAGCTTTAATAATTCAACTTCAAAAATGTTTTACCATGATCATTTTGCCTCCTTTATTTATGGGTTAGTTGGCAACATTAATAAATCAAATTCAGGGTTTGAATTTTCTGCAGAAATGCCCATTTTGCAAAAAATACAAATGACTTTTGTGTCAACAGTTCAGAAAAATATTTTTTTGAATAATCCGCAATTTCAATTGTTATCAGTCAATGACTTACAAGCATTTTCAAATGGCACATTACACCTCCAAAATTTAGCAGCGGAATCTAGTCCAAGTTTTGCAAATGCAATGACTTTTCAATATCAGCCAATTGCCACTTTAAGGATTGGCATAACCATGCTTTATGTTACACAAAGGCCTATTGCGGTTGATTTTTATAGACGCACTGACGATGTAAAAAATAAATTGGACATTTTTAGTTGGACTAAAATTCAAGAAACTGGCTTTTTACCCGACAATGGCATTTTGAATATGTATATGTCAAAATCTTCACAAATAAAAATCGCAACAAAAGCATTACGATTTTTTACAAACTTAAGTATTAGAAATGTACTAAATACTTTTATTCCAGTTTTTGCTTATGAACAATCTCGATTCGACTATGTAAAATTTAAATCCAATAAGTATCCGGTAAAGTATTTATTAGACCAAGGCATTACATACTCACTTCGCATTCAATTACAAATTCAATAAATTTTATGAAAAACCAATCCTATTTCGGCTTTTTTTTATTTTCCATTACAGCTATTGTTTTTCTTTCTGCTTCTTGTTTTAAACAGGCTGCAAACGCGGCCGACATAATTGGTTTTAACGATTCAATTATTTCAATTAAAAACTTTAGAAAATTGCATACGATGGGTATGGCTGAGTTAATTGCTCATCCCATAAGTATTCAAGGTACGGTTGTTGCTAATGATGAACATGATAATATTTATAAGTCAATTTGTATTCAGGACAATACTGGAGGA
>CANETM010000202.1 GCA_947441205.1 Bacteroidota bacterium
CTCAAAATTAAACATTGACAAAAGCCTTGATAAGCTTGATTTGCAAATTATTCAAGCCATGATGCAGGATGCCGAAGTTTCCTATGCTGATTTGGGAAAACAGTTTTTCGTTTCGGGTGGAACCATTCATGTGCGTATCAAAAAATTAGAAGAATTGGGTATTGTTCAAGGTAAACGACTGGCCGTTGATTTAAAAGTATTGGGTTATGACATTATCGCTTTTATTGGAATTTATTTAGAAAAGAGCTCGATGTATGATAATGTGGCACAAGCCTTAAAATCTATTCCTCAAGTAGTTAGGGTGAATTACACCACTGGCAATTATAGCATGTTTGTCGAAATAGTTTGTAAAGACATTCAACAACTGAGATATGTACTTCATGATGAACTTCAAAAAATTAAAGGTATTGACAGAACAGAGACCTTGATTTCCTTGGAAGAAAGTTTTTCACGAAACGTTAGAATAGTATAAACAAAGCTTTGTAAATTACAGGACTAGTATTTTTTAAAAACGAATCATTCAATTAAAGCCAATGAAACCGTGTAACTATCAGGATGCGCGTAGAGGTTTTTTAAAAAAGTCAGCAGCGATTGCGGCTTTATATCTAACACCCAGTTCACTTGTAAAAGCATTTGCAATTGACAGTGTTATTCCTACACCTATTGCTAAAGAAAAATTAACCATTACCCTTAATGGAAAATTGTTGAATCTTGAAATTGATGCAAGAACTACCATTTTAAATTTATTAAGAGAGGAGTTAAATTTTACAGGGACTAAAAAAGGATGTGAAATGGGGCAGTGTGGAGCTTGTACCATACATATTAATGGTAAACGTGCTAAGTCCTGTATGCAATTAGCGATTAGTAATCAAAATAATAAAGTCACTACGATCGAAGGTTTGACAAATAGTGAAGTGTTGCATCCGATGCAAGCTGCATTTTTAAAACATGATGCTTTTCAATGTGGCTATTGTACCTCAGGTCAAATTATGTCAGCCGTGGCTTGTGTTAGAGAGGGTCAAGCAAAATCACGTGATGCCATAAAAAATTATATGGACACGAATATTTGCAGATGCGGGGCTTATCAAAATATTGTCGATGCTATTGAAGAAGTTGCAAAAACAGGAATTAAAATTTAATCATCACCAATTTATATACCATGAATAAGCATAATACAAAGTCGATATTTTGGGAAGATGAAAGAGTAGACGGTGCGGACAAAGTAACTGGTAAAGCAAAATATACAGCTGAACATAACTTACCCAATTTAGCGTATGCAGTTTTTGTAACAAGTAATATCGCAAAAGGCACTATTAAAAATATAGATACCAGCAAAGCACTTGCGATGACCGGAGTGTTGGATGTGATTTATTTTGCAAACTGTCCATCTGTGCCTGGTTATAATACCAATGCTGCGGATAGACCAAAAAATGTATCGGAGTGGCGAGGTCACAAAGTGTTACACGATAATAAGGTTCGCTTTTTTGGACAACCTATTGCACTTGTTGTTGCAGATAGTTTTGAAAATGCAAACGCTGCTATACGTTTTATAAAACCTGAATATGAAGCAGAAGCTTTTGAAACTAATTTTGATAAAGCACGTTTAAATCCTGCTAATTTAAAACCAACCGTTACTTATAAAAGAGGTAGTGATACTGAAGTGAATGCTGCTGCAACGGTGGAGGCAGAATTTAATATTCCTATTGAAGTTCATAACCCAATGGAGTTACAAGCTACTATTGCATATTGGGAAGCGGAGGATAAATTATTGTTGTATGATAAAACACAGGGCCCAAAAAGTACACAGGGCTTAATGGCTAGAACTTTTGGTTTACCTGAAAAAAATGTAAGGGTCATTGCTGAAAATGTAGGTGGTGCTTTTGGAAGTTCATTAAGATCATGGTCCAATGTACCTGCTGCATGTATTGCTGCTAAAAAATTAAACCGACCTGTTAAATTAGTAATAACACGTCCACAAATGTTTAGCTTAATTGGTTATCGACCACAAGCTTGGCAGAAAGTAAAAATAGCTGCTAATGCCGAGGGTAATTTTTTATCCATTAATCACGAAGCTATTAGTAATACTTCCCGCTACGAAGATTTCAGAGAAGGGATAGTAGACGTGTCTAAATTTTTATATGCTTGTGAAAATGTAAATACAAAATATAATATCCTTCCACTTGACTTAAGCACACCAATTTGGATGCGTGGTCCAGGAGAAGCGTCAGGTTGCTTTGCATTAGAATCGGCAATCGATGAATTATCCTATAAATTAAAAATGGATCCTATTGCGTTAAGAATTAAAAACTTTACTGCAGTTAATCCTGAAAATAAATTACCATTTTCTGATAACAATTTACAAGCATTGTATGATTATGGTAAGGAAAAAATTGGTTGGAAAAATAGACCTTTTGTTCCAGCTACATTAAAAGAAAATGGGATGCTCATTGGATATGGAATGGCAGTAGGTGTTTTTGGAGCTGGTAAAGGATCGGCATCGGTTCGTGCTGTTTTATCCAATGATGGTAAATTATTATTAGAGTGTGCGGTAAGTGATATGGGTCCAGGTACCACAACAGCCATGTCGAAAATTGCTGCTGAGGCAATGCAAATGCCAATTGCAAAAATTAAATTTAAATTAGGTGACTCTGATTTACCTCCGGGTCCTTCACAAGGTGGTTCAGGTACTACTTCAACAGTAGGTTCGGCAGTTGACCTAGCTTGCAAAACTTTACAACAAAAATTAAAGGAGTTCTCCATTCAGTTTGCGCCAGTTTTTGCTGGTATAACTGCGGATGCATTGGATGTGAAAAATGAAATGGTTTTATTAAAAGCCGATGCTAGTAAAAATATTGACATTGTTTCCTTATTGAAATTAGCGAATCAGGATAAAATTGATTTAACCATTAATTCAACTGGTAAAACACCTGCGCAATTAAAATTCACCAGTAATTCGTTTTCGGCACACTTTGTTAAACTTGCTGTTAACCCTAAGGATGGTAAAATAAAAATTTTACAAGTTGTGACTACCGGTGATGCAGGAAAAATTATCAGTCCAAAAACTGCAAGAAGTCAAATGTTAGGTGGTGTGGTTGGTGGTATTGGTATGGCTTTATCTGAAAAACTTGAAATTGATCATACCACTGGACAAATTACCAATGCAAGTTTTGGTGCTTACCATGTTCCTTTACATTCACAAATTCCTCCAACAGATGTGTGGTTTGTAAACAAGCCCGATTTGAATGTGAATGATATTGGTGCAAAGGGAATAGGAGAGATTGCACTTATTGGATTAGCGGCAGCCATTACTAATGCATTGTATAATGCAACTGGCAAAAGAGTAAGAGACTTGCCTATTACGCCTGATAAATTAGGTTTCGCGAAAGCGAAAGCTTAGGGATTACTAAATTGTTAGTTGGTTTGTCGAAAAATTTTTTATACAAAACAGGCGCATCATTGATGCGCCTGTTTTGTTTTTATACTCAACTTATATTCAACTGAAATCAAAAATTTAAGCTAAGTTTTACAATTTCAATTTTTTAATTATAATTTATCATTAAATTTTATAACC
>CANETM010000203.1 GCA_947441205.1 Bacteroidota bacterium
AGTTTTATTGTTTCTTCTGGATTTGTAAAATCCGTTGCCAAGTGGATTCAGGTTTCATATCATGTTACCGAAAAATGGATTCCCTTTTATACTGGAATGATTTTTTTAATTCCTGTAATCATATTGGTTTTTTTACTTGAAAAAATTCCGAATCCTACAGCTGATGATATGATCCATAAAACAGAGAGAATGCCTATGCATAAAACGGAAAGAGGTATATTTTTTAATAAATTCAAGCCAGGATTAGTTGCTTTCATTCTTATTTATATATTATTAACATTCTTTAGGGACATTCGTGATAATTTCGCTGCTGATATTTGGTTAGAATTAGGGTATGGAAATGATATTGCAATATTTACCACAACCGAATTACCCATTGCAATATGTGTATTAATTTTAGTGGCAAGTATGATTTATGTTAAAAATAATAAATTAGCATTTCAATTATCTCAACTTATTATTTTGATAGGATTTATGATTTGTGGAATTTCGACTATCTTATTTACATTAAATATTTTATCAGGATATTATTGGATTGTATTCGTTGGACTTGGTTTGTATATGGGGTACATTCCATTTAATTCAATTCTTTTTGATCGAATGATTGCGACTTTTAAAGTAAAAGGTAATGTAGGATTTTTCATGTATTTAGTTGATTCATTCGGATATTTAGCAAGTGTATTTATAATCGTATTAAAAGGATCCATGGGGCTATCCATATCTTGGACAATGTTTTATAAAAATGGCGTTATATTTTTATCCATTTTTGGTTCAATTATTAGTGTTTTGACAATAATCTATTTTAATAAAAAGTATAAATTAATTTTTAATGAGTAATAAAACAGCAATTGTAGTTGGAGCAGGTATAGTAGGCTTAGCTACAGCAAGAGCTTTAGGGGAAAATGGTTACGCAGTTACAGTCATAGAAAAAAGCCAATTTTCATTAGGCGCTAGCGTCCGAAATTTTGGTATGTTATGGCCAGTTGGTCAGCCTGACGGCAAATTATATGATCGTGCAGTTAGAACTAAAGAAATTTGGTTAGCTTACTTGAACGCTGCTAATATCAATTACAACTCTTGTGGAAGTCTTCATTTGGCGTATTGTAAAGAAGAAATGAATGTGGTTGAAGAAATTGGAAGTTTTTTTAAATCTAAACAGCGTCCAGTTTCCGTTATTTCAGCTAATGAGGTTTTAGAAAATTATAATGGAATAAATGCAAATGGATTAATGGGTGCTTTAAGGAGTGAGGATGAAATAATTATTGATCCTAGAGAAGGCATTAAAAAGCTACCTGATTATTTAACTGAAAAGTACAATGTTCAATTTATATGGGGTACAGTAGTTACTTGTGCAAAATCAAATACTGTTGTTACGGCTGAAAAAACTTACAATGCTGATATAATTTGTATATGTTCTGGTGGCGATTTTGAAACATTATATCCAACTTTGTTTAAGCAACAGCCCATTACAAAAACAAAACTTCAAATGATGCGCTTTAAACATAAAGATCCAAATTATCAATTGGGTGCTTCTATTTGTGGGGGTTTATCATTGCTGCATTATAAAAGTTTTAGAGCATCATCGGCTTTAACAAAATTAAGACTAAAACTAGAGGCAGAATTGCCAGAATATTTTAAATATGGAATACATGTAATGGTTTCACAAAATGCGAAAGGCGAATTAACGGTTGGAGACTCGCATGAATACGCTTTAGATTTTGAGCCTTTTGATAAAGTTGAAATTAACAACATGATTTTACATTACTTAAAACAATTAGTAAATATTGAGGATTGGCAAATGACACAATCTTGGAATGGGGTTTATCCAATTATGACGAATGGTGATACCGATTTATTTTTAAAAGCAGATGAAGGTGTTTATATTTTAAATGGAATTGGTGGTCATGGCATGACTATGTCATTTGGATTTGCCGAGGAAATTATTAATAACCTATAAAATTATTATATGAATAGTCCAATAACGACAGAAATTTTAAATTTATTTGAAAAAAATGGTGGTTCTATGTATGGCGGGGAAGCTGTGACCCAACTAGAACATGCTTTGCAATGTGCTGAAATGGCTAGGCAAAACAATGCTAGCGACGAATTAATTACAGCATCATTATTGCATGATATCGGCCACTTATTACACGATTTGCCTGACGATGCAAGTGATAATGGCATTGACGACATGCACGAATTATTAGGAAATAAATATTTACAAAATCATTTTAAATTAGCAGCAGTTGAACCTGTAAAATTACATGTTGAAGCTAAAAGGTATTTATGTGCTGTTGATAATGGATATTATGAAACACTTTCTGAACCATCAAAAATAAGTTTATCATTTCAGGGGGGTATCATGAATAATGATGAAGTTCAAAATTTTGAAAAAAACGAATTTTACAAGGAAGCAGTAGCATTGAGAAAATGGGATGATTTAG
The DNA here is from genome assembly GCA_947441205.1 of Bacteroidota bacterium. GTDB lineage: Bacteria > Bacteroidota > Bacteroidia > Chitinophagales > Chitinophagaceae > Sediminibacterium. The sequence goes on from CANETM010000203.1 coordinate 2,445, forward strand.
CTAAAGATCCAAATTTAATGAGCCCAACGATTAATACATTTATTGAAGCAATTGAAAACTCTTTAAAATAATTTTATGCAAATTTCAATGGTTGTTTTTGATATGGCAGGTACCACAGTAGATGAAGGTAATGTAGTATACCATACTTTACATAAAGCGATAGAAAAATTTTGTCCTACTATCAGCTTTGAAGAAGTTTTGTTATGGGGAGCTGGCAAAGAAAAATTACAGGCAATTAGAGAAACACTTATTGGCACAAATAATGAAATCAGTGAGGAGCATATACAGTTAATATTTCAAGATTTTTTACAATTGTTAGATATGGCTTATCAGAACTTATTAGTCATTCCTACAAAGAATTCCGAACAATTATTTAAAGATTTAAAAGCACTAAATATCCATGTTGTATTAAATACTGGTTATAATCGTGCTACAGCAACTTCTTTAATTAATAAAATTAACTGGAAGGAGGGAATTCATTATGATCTTTTAGTAACTGCATCGGATGTGAAAAATACTCGGCCAGCTCCCGATATGATTTTATATGCAATGCAACAATTGAATATTCAAGATGCAAATAGGGTTATTAAAGTAGGTGATTCAACAATTGATATTGAGGAAGGGATTAATGCAGGATGTAAATATAATATAGGTGTTACAACTGGTGCTCATAGCAAAGGACAATTGTTAACAGCCAATCCAAATTTTATTTTTGATAATATTTATGATTTAATGACGATTTTACAATAAAGTTTACTTTTTAATAAATATCGGATTAGAAAATGCCACTTTATAATAGAAGTGGCATTTTTTTGCTGTTTTTGTAAACTATTGTTTGTTTACTTATCTTTGTGAAACTGTTGGAACATGAAACAAGCAAGCGCATTCATTGGTTTTGTATTTTTATTTTCTCCAAACATATCTTCTGCTCAAAATTTTACAAATAATTGATAATGCAAGAAGCAATTAACCTATTTATTGAGCAAGCGCTCAAGGAGGATATTGGCATTGGCGATATTACCACCTTGGCAACCGTGCCTCAAGATCAAAAAGGGGAAGCGATTTGCTATGTGAAAGAGGATTGTATTATTGCTGGAATTGA
>CANETM010000204.1 GCA_947441205.1 Bacteroidota bacterium
ATTATAAAAGTCCCCTTGTATACTATCAATTCCAACTAAGCCAATCCATTCCTGAATAGCATACCCTCCTGCTTTATCATATGGTTTAAATTGATCAACATAATAATTAATTTGTTGTTCGGTCAGCGTATGAAATTTAACCTTAGTAGTTTCTGAAAAAACAATAAAATCATTTTGATGATGCAAACACACCCCTGTAATTACTTCATGTGTATTACCTGATAATTTTGTTAGCGATAAAATAGCATCGTTCCTGTCTAACGGTTTTCCCATAACCATATTATCTAATACAACCACAGTATCAGCAGCAATAATGCAGGTATGCTGAACACTAGCATTATTTATTGAATGATTAGTTGAACTATTTTCAGCTAATGATTTATCTGCTAAAATGTTGGCAACCGCTATGGCTTTATTTTTTGCTATAAAAACTGGCACTTCTTGAATGGGCATTGTTTCAGGATAGCTTTCGTCTGAGGATGAAACCACCACCTCAAAATCAAGCCCTACTGACTTTAATAAGTCTTGTCTTCTTGGTGACTGAGATGCTAAAATAAACCTTGGCATAAATTATAGAATAAAATAAAAAAACATCATGGATAAAATGCCTGCAAGCATAGCTATTTTGATATACAAACTTAACTGTTTGAAATCAACACTCGAATAAGCTTTTTTTAACCGATACAAAACCAATACAAGCGGTGAAATAATAAATAAAAGACAATATAAAATACCTAACCGAAATCCAAAAGGAATCACATACAGCATCAGAAAAAACAATGACCCAATGACCACTATTAACCACACACTTATATAAACCTTAGTTGGTTTTAATCCCCAAACTATGGGCAGCGTTCTACATCCAAATTTTTGATCCCCTTCCATGTCTTCCATATCTTTTAATGCCTCTCTCACAAGTGTCAATATAAACGCAAAGACACTATATACCACCATTAATTTTGCAAATTTAAAATTAGCAACATCATTAATGTCTGGATTCAATATTTGCTGAATGGTAAACTTTGAAAAATATACAACTGCAATCGACCATGCAGTTAATAAGGAAATAACAACGTTTCCTACTAAAAAATCTTTCTTGAAGTTAGTTGAATAAAAAAATAAAAATAAAATGGTCAATAAATTCGATAAATGTATATGCCAATAATCCTTAAAGGAAAAAGCGAGAGTTGAAACATAAATACCAAGTAAACTTAAAATCAAATGCCAGAAAATTACCCATCTTCTACTTATATAAGAGCCTACTACCACTCGTTGTGGCTTATTTACTTGATCAATATTAATGTCAAAATAATCATTAATAATATACCCTGCTGCTGCTATAAACACATAGGTAATTACAATAAGGTAAAAACTATTATTAGCATCTAATCCTGCATTGGGATATAAGGGTTTGAAAATACAAAAATGGAATAATACCTCGGCTAGCAAAATGAAAACTAAATTAGGCCATCTAATAAGTCTTAAAAAATGTATAAACGTTTTCAATTATGTATGCTTGTTAAATTATTTATTGTGCCCTAATAGCATCATGTGTATCCCACTTATCATTCAATTTCAATACTTTTTCTATTACGTCTCTTGCGCATCCCGCACCTCCATTAATCGAAGATATATAATTTGCAATTTGTTTAATATCAACTGTAGCATCATTTGGACATGCGGCTATACCCACTATTTTCATTGCTTCCAAATCAGGCATATCATCCCCCATAAATAAAATTTGATCCAATGGTGTATTATTTAGTATGGACAATTCTTGCAATAGTGCAAGCTTATTTTTAACTTTCATATGCACTTCCTTGACACCTAATAAATTAAGCCTCTCCTCCACTTCAGTTGAATTGCCTCCAGAAATAACCCAAACCTGAAACCCTTTTTTAATGGCTAATTGAATAGCATACCCATCCTTTATATTCATTTTTCGAACTAATAAACCATTTGGCATAACAATCACTTCACCATTGGTTAATACACCATCAACATCAAAAACAAAGCAGGTTATTTTTTGTAAACTATCTAACAATTTTTTGAAATTTATATTTTAAGTAAGCTATTTTTGATTGTCACGCCACTCATAAACCCAAGCACTTTGTATCATCTCCAAATGACCTTCATTTGATTCTTCTTTTTTCCCTTCAAAATGAGGTAAGGATAAAACCCATTCTAACAAATCGGTAAAACGAACTCTGTATATTTTTGATTCTGTAAAATCATCCCCAAATTTTTCATATAATTTTTGAGCAATGTCTTCATGATCATTCCAATAAATAGGTGGTTCAAACTGTGGCATATATTTAGTTTTTCAATATTAATATTATTATAAAAGAGGTAATTATTCGCCCAAAAACTGAGTTTGATCAGGTAAGGTAACTTCAATTTCTCCAGTTCCTTCTTGAATAACACATTGACAACCTAATCTTGATTCAATGCGTGGAATTAAGGCTCTATCAATAAAATCTTCCTCCTTGTCAGATAATGCTTCTAAAAACTCCATTCCTTTTTTTACATATAAATGACAAGTACTACAAGCACAAACTGCACCACAATTATGATGTAATTCAATACCTGCGTCTAAAATTACTTCCAATAAACTATCGCCAGCCTTAATATCATTTAAAGTAACTGTCTCAAGTCCTTTCTGTTCAAAATTAATTTTCAAAGAGTACATAAATATAGTAATATGATTTTTTGCAAAAATAGCTTTAAACGACCTTTAATCATTGTTTTTATTGTCGAATTACAAAAAAAATGTCAAAGTATCATGAACTCAGATCCTATCTTTGTGTGCAAATATAAAAATCAATGGCAAGGCTTGGGTTTTCAGAAAGAATTTATTTACAGTATTTAAGAACTAAGTTTAAAACCATTGGACAGTTATCGCCCTCTGTTGCAGGTAAAATAGCCTTTAACTTGTTTTGTACTCCTTACCCAAAGTATAAAAAACAAAAAGCGCCAGCCATTTTTCACCAAGCAAAACAATTAACAGTCAAGGTCAATAATAATGTAAATATTAAGGGCTATGAATGGCAACCATTGAAAGCCAACGGTAAAACTGTTTTAATTTGTCATGGTTATGCCAGTTATTTTTACAAATTTGAACAATATATACAACCCTTATTGAAAGCTGGTTTTCGGGTTGTTGGATTTGATGCCCCTGGTCATGGCCAAAGTGATGGTAAACATATACATATAATCATTTACAAAGAGGCCATTCATCAAATCATGGAGCAGGTTGGCCCAATAGATCACTTTATGGGTCATTCCTTAGGTGGTATTACTTTGGCAATGATAGCCGAAAACATCCCCAATCCGGCAGCCCATAAATTTGTGCTTATAGCACCGGCCACCAAAACAACTACAACATTTGATAATTATTTTAAAATGATGGCGCTTTCTGAACCCATTAAAGCTGCATTTTTACATGAAATGGCCAAACTAACTACTTTGCCAATTACTCATTTTGAAGCCGACAGGGCTATTGAAAACTATCAAGGTTCTGTACTTTGGGTACATG
>CANETM010000205.1 GCA_947441205.1 Bacteroidota bacterium
AATAATTGGAATAACGGAGTCATCAAATTATACAGCACTTTGGCGCAAGACTTTTTATATAAGAAACCTAGCAATAATGTAATATTCTTAGACAACCATGATATGACTAGGATACATTCTAGTTTAGGGGAAAGTATTCCTAAAACCAAAATAGCCTATACTTGGTTGTATACTTGTAGAGGTATACCGCAATTATATTATGGGTCTGAAATTTTAATGAAAGGGATTTCAAATCCTGATGGTTGGGTGCGACTTGATTTTCCTGGTGGCTGGGAAGGAGACCAAAAAAATGCATTTACTGAAAAAGGGCTAAACGAAAAAGAACTTAGTTTTTTGAATTATATTAAATTATTGGGAAATTATCGAAAACATTCATCTGCTTTAAAAACAGGCGCCTTCATGCAATATTTACCTGATAATGGTTTGTATGTTTATTTCAGGTATGATAAAAATCAAACGGTTATGTGTGTGATGAATACGGATACTACTGAAAGGAATGTTTCAATGTCGAAATTTCAAGAGCGTACTTCTGGGTTTAAGGGAGGTAAAAATATTGAAAACGGAAATACCATTGGGTCAACATTTTCAATTCCAGCAATGACCATGCAGGTAATTGAATTAACTAAATAATTATGTCAAAATACGAGGAATTACATTTTGTTGATACCACCCAGGCTGTTTGGAATTATTCTTTATTTTCGGATCAAGACGTTACTAATTTTCAAAATGGTACACACTACTCACTTTATAAATTTTTCGGGAATAAACAAATTGAGGTATTAGGTACTAGTGGGTCTTATTTTTCAGTATGGGCTCCTAATGCTACATCAGTATTTGTAATTGGCAATTTCAATGATTGGGATAATACAAAACATTTATTAAAAGTACGACAGGATAGCTCAGGAATTTGGGAAGGTTTTATTCCTAATGTAAATCAAGGAGAAGTTTACAAATATCATATACAAGGTTATAAAGGAGCCATTTTAGATAAAGGGGATCCCTATGCTAATTATTGGGAATTGAGACCACTTACAGCATCCATTACTTGGGATACAAGTTATGATTGGAAAGATGATAAATGGATGGAAAAAAGAATTGTGTGTAATAGAACCGACCAACCATACTCAGTATATGAAGTGCATTTGGCGAGTTGGATGCGACCTGATAAAAATGATGAAGACAGTTATAATTCATATTTACAACTTATTGACTTATTAGTGCCCTATGTAAAAGAGATGGGATTTACGCATGTTGAATTTATGCCCATCATGGAACATCCATTTGATGGCAGTTGGGGTTATCAAGGAGTTGGTTTTTTTGCGCCCACATCCCGTTTTGGAAATCCACAGGAATTTGCAGCATTGGTTAATGCATTTCATGAAGAAGAAATTGGGGTTATTATTGACTGGGTGCCTTCACATTTCCCTTATGATGCACATGGTTTATTCATGTTTGATGGTGCCAATACCTATGAGTATGCTGACATGCGAAAAGGCTATCATCCCGATTGGAATAGTTATATATTTAATTATAAAAGAGGTGAGGTTAAATCCTTTTTAATTAGTAGTGCAAGGTTTTGGTGTGATCAATTTCACATTGATGGATTAAGGGTTGATGCGGTAAGTTCGATGCTTAAACTAGATTATAGTAGAGAAGAAGGAGAATGGGAGCGAAATGAATTTGGCGGGAATGGTAATATAGAAGCGATTGCTTTTATCAAAGATTTAAATGAAACATTGTATCGGGATTTTCCTGCAATACAAACAATAGCTGAAGAAGCAACTGATTGGCCAGGAATAAGTCAGCCAACCTTTATGGATGGTTTGGGTTTTGGCATGAAATGGATGATGGGTTGGATGCATGACACTTTGGATTACTTTAAATTAGATCCAATCATGCGTTCAGGATCACAGGATAAGTTCTCGTTTTCTATGATGTATTATTACGATGAACATTTTATGTTGCCTTTAAGTCATGATGAAGTGGTGCATGGTAAAAGCCCCATGATTTATAAAATGCCAGGCGATGAATGGCAAAAATTTGCGAATCTTCGATTACTTTATAGTTATATGTTTACACATCCTGGTGCTAAATTATTATTTATGGGCAATGAGTTTGCCTCAACACAGGAGTGGAATTATACGTCTGAACTACAATGGGATTTATTATCATTCCCAAGTCATCAGGGAATGAAGTTATGTGTACAGCAATTAAATGCATTGTATCGAAACCATTTGGCATTGTATGAGCTTCAATATGAAAAAGAAGGCTTTGAGTGGGTTGAAATGAATAAGCGATCAGAAGGGGTCATTGCCTATAGGAGAAAGGCGAAAGACTGGAAAAATGACGTAGTTGTCATATTGAATATGACTCCAGTACCTAGACATGATTTCCCAATTCACTTATATGGAAAAAAACAATGGAAGGAAATTTTCAATAGTGATGAAAAAATTTTTTGGGGTGTAGGGGACTTATACAATATTGATATTCAAATGGAACCGCAGGACGAAAAAGAGGAATGGTATAAACTTAATTTACAATTACCGGCGCTTTCAGCCATTGTAATTGGTTAAATGAATTGCCGCTTTCACTACTAAAATCACATTTTTTTGCAAGTTTTGCACATTTTTATTACCCGCTTAATTGGTAACATTCTGTTAATGTAATACAATGAACTTTGTATTGTAATCCAACCTATAAATCAAAAAATGAATTTATGAAGACGAACAACAAAGCAATGTTGTATGAAGCAGTTACTGAATTCATACAGTTGCATGCCTTCGATCATTTATTGGACAATGAATTAGCACAATTAAAATGTTTATTAAAAACATGGTCTGTTACAGAAGACTCGAATGAATTACATGAATTAACTGTAAAATTAATTCCGTTTTTAAGTAAGGCCAATTTTTTCGTAGAGACAGTTTCGCAAGCTGCTATTCAACTTTGGTTTTATGCGTTATCGTATAATAATATTCCAATTGGGAATATGATGCAGGACTTAAGTTTGAATAATGAACTTGCAACTAATTAAATAAAAAAGGCGCTTTTTAAAAGCGCCTTTTTTATTTTGTAATCGTATGCATTTAAATACGATTCTAACAATATGCTTAGAATAAACCTTTTTTAAGTGTTGTTCTTCCTTCTCCAATTTTAAAGCCATTGTTATAAACTTCTACTTTGTATTCACCTTCAGTGAATTTTGAAGTTTGCTTAACGTCATAGCTAACTGGCAATACTTCATTTTGAACATATTGAATTGAAAGTTTAGTTGCGTATGGCTTACTACCATCTTCTCTAGTTGTGATATTTCCTGCATCTCCAAAAGGTTTACCATCTGGAGCAGTTAAACAAACATAAATGTCTTGATTTCCAGTAGGAGTGATTTTATTTCTATCAATTTGGAAAGAAATTCTAATGGTATTTGCTCTTTTAGCGTTTGAAGTTTTTCTTTCGCTACCATCTTCTCTAACTCTTAATGATAGAATGCTAAAATTAGAGGCATGTAAAGTTGATCCAATATCTTGTAATCTA
>CANETM010000206.1 GCA_947441205.1 Bacteroidota bacterium
ACATTATTATCAGTGAAGTCCTCAGGTTTAATCACGGTAGCTTCCACTATTTGTTCAGCCAATACTTCCTTGATTTTTGGCAAATCCTCGGTTGAGTTAATACCAAAATAATCCATGAATGTTTTTGATGTTGAGTATACCAAAGGCTTGCCTGGTAACAATTCGTTACGACCACTTATTGCAATCAATTCTTTTTCCAATAATTTTTGAATAGAATAGTCGCTGTTTACACCTCTGATAGCTTCCACCTCACCCTTTGTAATTGGTTGCTTGTAAGCAATAATAGCTAATGATTCTAAAGCAGCATTTGAAAGACGCTTTAAAAATTTATCACCGTTTAATTGAGCAATGGTTGAGTGAAATGTTGGTTTAGTCAAAAACTGCCAACCGCCGCCGCTTTGCTTTAATTCAAAAGGGTAAAACTCAGTTGCATACTTTTCCTGAATACCGTTTAAGGCACTTTCTACTTGATCCAAGGTAATACGCTCCTCTAAAAATCCGAATGCGTTATTAATAAGTTCAGTAATGTCGTTAGCGTTTAAAGCTTTATCGCTTGCAAATATTAACGCTTCAATATGAGGTATGATTTCACTAATTTCCATAATAGGTAGTTCTTATCCGTTTAAAGCAGCAGCACCACTTACAATTTCCGTTAATTCGGTTGTAATAGCAGCTTGTCTAGCGCGGTTATAAGATATTTTCAATGATTTTAATAATTCGTTTGCATTTTCTGAAGCCTTATCCATTGCTGTCATTCTAGCACCATGCTCACTTGCGTTAGCATCCAATACAGCTTTAAATAATTGTGTATTTAAAATTTTAGGCATCAACTCGGCAACCAAAGTTTCTTTTTGTGGCTCAAAAATAAAATCGGTTTTCTTTTGATTTGCTTTTTTTGCAATCTTAGGAATTGGCAAAAATGCTTCTGCCTTAAATTCTTGCGTAGCAGCGTTTTTAAATTCGCTATAAATAATTTCAATCGCATCAAACTCTTTATTAGCAAATGCATCCATTGCAGCTTTAGCAGCTGTTTGCACATTACTAAATGTCAAGTTCAAGAAAATATCTTTAAAATCGGCATTGGTATTAAATCCAGATTTTGATAAACTTTCAAATCCTTTTTTACCAATATTCCAAATGGTAATTTTTTGAGTAGGATATTTTTCAGCTATCGTTGCTTTTGCTAATTTCACCACATTTGCATTATATCCACCACATAATCCTCTGTCCGAAGTAATTACAATCAACAATACATTGTTCACTGGGCGAGTTTCAGCTAATGCTAAATTCATATCACCTTCCAAACTGCCAATGATATTACTTAACATATCCTGCAATTTGCGGGCATAAGGTCTCATTTGGGTAATGGCGTCTTGCGCACGACGTAATTTAGCAGCACTCACCATTTTCATGGCTTTTGTGATTTGCTGAGTACTTTGAGTACTTTTTATCCTATTTCTAACTTCTTTTAATTGACCTGCCATAGCTTTATATTTTCCTTTCTTTTGGGCGAGCAAAGGTATCAATTTTTTGTCCATTTTCCACTTTTCAGACTATTCATGTTAATTTTTATATTGGGAAGCCTATAAAATGGCTAACTGAGGTCAAATCCTTACCTTTGAACCCCTTGTGTAGCCGCCAAAATGAGTTTGGCACGCATATTGACATAGGGGATATTAACACATTTATTTACAAGGCATATGTTGCAAATTATCAATAAGCTTTTTGGAGGTTCAAAAAGCGAGAAAGATGTAAAAAAAATACAGTATTTAGTAGCTGTAATCAATGGTCATTTTGAAAGCTATAAAGCATTGACAAACGACCAGTTGAGGGCTAAAACGCCTGAATTAAAGGCTAAAATAAAAGCACATACCAATGAATTGGATGCATTAATTGCTGCTGAGCAGGAAAAGGCTGACGCATTACCTATGAGTGAGTTAATGGGACGTGATTCGATTTATGAAAACATAGATAAAATTAAAAAGGACCGTGACGCAGTGATCGAAAAAGTACTTTGGGAAATTTTGCCAGAGGCTTTTGCAGTGGTAAAGGAAGCGGCTCGTCGTTTTACGGACAATGAGGAATTGGTAACAAGCGCTACTCAATTAGACCGTGATTTATCGGTTAAAAAAGAATATGTTGAAATAAAAGGGGACCATTCGGTATTTCAAACCACTTGGAAAGCAGCTGGTACGCCGGTTACTTGGAATATGGTGCATTATGATGTACAGTTAATTGGAGGTATCGTGTTACATGAAGGTAAAATTGCCGAAATGTCAACGGGTGAGGGAAAAACCTTGGTGTCCACTTTGCCTGCATACTTGAACGCTTTGGCTGGGGAAGGTGTGCATATTGTAACGGTGAATGATTATTTGGCAAAAAGAGATAGTGAGTGGAATGGTACTTTATTTGAATGGTTAGGTTTGACTGTTGATTGTATTGATAAGCATCAGCCTAATACGGATGACCGTCGCAATGCCTATTTAGCGGATATTACTTATGGAACAAATAACGAATTTGGTTTTGATTATTTGAGAGACAATATGGTGCACTCTCCTGAGGAAATGGTACAACGTAAGCACCATTATGCGATGGTGGATGAAGTGGATAGTGTATTAATCGATGATGCACGTACACCCTTAATTATATCAGGCCCCATTGGACATCAAACGGGAGAACAACAATTTTTTGAACTAAAGCCAAGAATTGAAAAATTAGTGGAAGCGCAAAAGAAAATAGTTGGTCAGTCTTTAATTGAAGCGAAAAAGAAATTGAGTGAAGGTAATGATGATCCTAAAGATGGCGGATTGGCTTTGTATCGTGCTTTTAGAGGTTTGCCAAAGAGTGGAGCCTTGATTAAATATTTAAGTGAGCCTGGCGTTAGGGTTAAAATGCAAAAGGCAGAAAACTTTTATTTAGCGGATCAACAAAGAGAAATGCATCATGTAGATGCTGAATTATATTTTCATATCGATGAAAAAAACAATTCAGTTGAGTTAACTGACAAAGGGCTGCATTTAATTACAGGTGCAGGCGAAGACCCTAACTTTTTTTTATTACCTGATATCAGTGTTGTTTTAAATTCAATTGATATTAATGCAGCTTTAAGTGCGGATGAAAAATTACAACAAAAGGAAGTTATCATTACGGACTATAGTGTTAAGGCCGATCGTATTCATACCGTAAATCAATTATTGAAATCTTATACTTTATTTGATAAGGATGTTGAGTATGTGGTAATTGATGGTCAAGTAAAAATTGTCGATGAGCAAACGGGTCGTATCATGGAAGGTCGTCGATATTCCGACGGCTTACACCAAGCGATTGAAGCAAAAGAAAATGTGAAAATAGAAGCTGCTACTCAAACTTATGCAACCATCACCTTACAGAACTTTTTTAGAATGTACCATAAGTTAGGTGGTATGACAGGTACAGCGGAAACAGAAGCTTCAGAGTTTTGGAGTATATACAAATTAGATGTAGTGTCAATTCCTACCAATATTCCTGCAGTAAGAATAGATGAGCAGGAT
>CANETM010000207.1 GCA_947441205.1 Bacteroidota bacterium
CACTTGACTTTTATAAATCGCAAAGCTTGAAGTTGGTTTGGAAGGGTTTAGGCCTTTCATTCTAACGGTACAATTTCCTCCTCCCTTTAACTTAAATGTATACCAAAGATTTTTTCGAGGTAGCTCATTATCAGAAGCCGGCAGGTTTGCATCTGTATATAAGACATTGTTAGTTGGAGGAGATTTATATACCGTTGGGTTAATAACTAAGCTAACATTCTGAGATATTTGAAAGTCAGCCGGGTCGGTAATGAATGCACCTGTTGTACAATAATATCCATCAGTACTTGGGGAAAATGATGGGTTGACAGGGTGTGTATCCCCTGTTTTGCCATTATGCCATTTAGTATCACTTGGAATTAATCCGAAATCGTATGCTTTAGTTGCAAAGTCATGTAAAGAATAATCTATTTTATCTAGATATACTTGAGGTACAATACTGTCTTTATTGTAAACATTTGGTATAAAAATAACAATGGTATATATCCCAGGTTGAATGCGGCATATTTCCGTGTAATTACCTCTTATACATGGTTGCAAGGGTAGAGCCTTTAAAATCGTAGCGTTTGCTTTAACATTCCCTTTGTAAACATTACAAATTAAGTTTTCTTTATAAATAGCAGGTAAATTTTGAAGACGCAGAAACGATTCTTGCATAATATTAATTGTATAATACGCCACACGCTTGTAGTTTATTGAATCACATGGTTTTACTGGATGTTTGTAAAACGGAGTATCCACACTACAATTAAAATATTCAGGATAAAGATTGTAGGTGGTATCAAATTTAGGATTTGAAACTAGTCCTCCTTTACCAAGGAAAAGTTTGAAAGGTTGTTTAGTTAAACTATCCACGCACGCTTTACTTGGTAGGTTATACTTTTGTCCTTTCAGTGGAAGGATAGAAAATTCTATATAGTTTTCAGCACCAACTTCTCCTCCGGCACCATTGATACTAAAATAGTTTTCTTTAGGATTTTTATAGTTTGGCCCTTCTCCATAGATTACCACTGTATACCAACCAGTATTAAGTGAAGAACAAGGTAAAGTATCTGTGGTACATTCCCACGAAGAATTAATTCTTTTCAGCGCATTAACACCATCAGATGCTTTACCACTAAATAAGCTATACGTGTAAGGAGTAATAATATTATTTCCTTTCGGTATAATTCTGAGATACGTGTTTTTATTTAAATAAAATTGTCTGAATGATAATTTTGTCTTCTTGTTTTGTCCATTGATTCCGTCACAAGGAGCTAATCCATCAATCGTATAAGGATTGTCGATACAAGTGAAATAATCTTTGGTGCTTTTTAATGTTTGTTTACCATCACTAGCCATTTTTTGTAATATATCTCCCATATTCTCCGCTAATGCAGGCTTGGAATATTTTGGCTTTAAAATCTCAAATTTATATTTAGTATCAATTGTTTTGGTTATCGAAGTCGAATCAAATAAATTCACGTGAGTATAAATACCTGGTGTTATGCAACTCGTAGCGATATGTGTTAAATCGTTGTTAGCATAGCATTCAGTAAATGGATTTAATCCCGTAAATGTTTCAGGAAATAGGTGTTTGTTTTGCGTTGTAGATAAATTATTAGCATCCCCCTTATACAAAATATTCCAATTTACAAGTTCATTAAAATGTGGCCAATTAACATCCAGGTATACAAAACCTGAATCTTTCACTTGAAATTGATTATACACTGCTTTATTCGAAATTGGACTGCATTTTGGGCCATCCGGTAATACCGTATTTTCACATCCGATTGTATCTATTTTTGATGGATATACAACACTTGGAGTCAAATCTATTAATGTTGTATTGGGCTTATTAATTGGGTCAAATGCATTGGATTTATTCAGTGAGAAATCACTTATAACTTTTACATTTTTAGCTGCAATTGTTACATCAATTTTTTGACCAAGATGATAACCCCAATAGCATTGATTTATAATATCATTTGGATTTGCAAAATTGAAGTCTTCATATCCAAGTATTTGAATAGAATAATTCCCTGCGGGGATACAATAAAATTTATTTAAACTATTGGGATAACCAGCAGAGAATTCATAAAGCCTGTTTAATGCGGTATCAATATCCCCACAGTTTTGTCCAATTTTATTAAAAATGCGGATTAGTGGAGGTTTGGTTCCGTAGGGGTAATTTACATTTAATTCAAGATTAGATGATTTAGTAAGTTCGAAGGTAAACCAAGTAGCCAAATTGTATTTGTCTGGTTTGGTAGTCACTGTATTTGCGTTACCACATACATTTGTTGCTATTCTGGTGTTACAAGCAAAATAATCACTAATTGTTTGTGGCAGTTCTGTTAAGATTCCAATTTTGTTGGGCGATTGAATAGCTGATTGTAAGGGTTTTATGCCGTTTGATGGTGCAGTCCCTACTTTTTGAATACATAATTCAAATTCATCGGTGATATTTTTATTCGCAAGGATTTGAATAGAGTAGCTAGTATTGGTGAGTAATTTGTTGCAAATAAAATGTTTGTACTTAAAAATATTTGATGAAAGGCTGTCAGAGGAACATCCATCTACTAATTGTAAACTACTAAACGGATCTGTTAATCCATTTCCTTTGTACAGTTTGAATCCTATTTTTTCTTTTTTATCAAGTCCATTCATAAATCGATAGGCAATGGATACATAATCAAAATAGTTATCAGTAGTAAAAGTATACCATACAGATTGCGTGAAGTCAGGACCCATATCTGCACATTTCTCTGTATTGTCTTTAACGGTATAACAACCAAATTTTATTTTACTGTTCTCAAGACATTTATTACCTGTTAAAACACCAAAGTTCAAGGCAGTTTCAGGGTTGTCATAATTCACATTTGTATAGTCAAGATCCAATTCTACAAAAAGTTTACCTTTTGATGAGGCAAGTGAAGTAATTTGCACTAGATATTCCCCAGGTTTCATACATGGGTAAGTAGAAGAACCAAAAACACTTTGAGAAGCAAGCATGGCATTTTCTGCTTGCTTTGATTCAGGCATACAAGTATTGCTTAAATAGACTGTAAAACCAGCTGAATTTCCTGGGATGTCATTTCCGTTTTGTTTAAGTGAAAATGTACATTTTCTTGAAGTAGGTAAGGTAAATTTATACCAAATTGATTTTTCAGTTTGTCCAGCAGAAGCAATTGTACTATAAAAGTTTTCATTGGTCTCAACGGTAGCATTAGATATATCCGTTTCCGCGGATGTGAATTTTCCGATTCCATATCCGCTTTGACTTATGGTGATAGGAAGTGCATTAGCACATTTATCATTGATGGGCTGACTAAAAAGAGTATTAGTACAAAAAAACAGAGAAATAAGTAAAAGGAAAAAATGTCTATTTAAATTGTAATGAAGAATAGTTAGGTGTAAGGGTAATAAATTCAAGATTAATGATTTAATTATTTAATTTAACTTCAAACTTAAGTATAAAAAAGGGTTTAGTTAATTTATATTTGTGTTAACAATAAATAAATACATTTAATAAAGTTTTCAC
>CANETM010000208.1 GCA_947441205.1 Bacteroidota bacterium
CCGTTCCTTGATATGATTTTCCATTTATGCTACCATTAGCAACTCCTTGGTCACCTTTGCCTCCAGCAATACCTTGATCCTTGACATTATTATAGCTATCCTGATTATTTCCACCTTTGCCATTGCCTCCTGCATATTTACCCATCATCGCTTTTGGCTTTGGTGTAGGAGGAACGGGAGCGGATTTAATATTTTTTTTAGCTTTTGATGATTTTATAGCTTCGTCATTTTCATCATTACTAGCACTTGCGTTTACTTTTAAGGCATTTGGAGCAGAAGATGCTTTTGTTTGTTTGCTTGCACCAACCTCAGGTGCTGGAGCTTCCTTACTCATTGGTGGAATATCGCCTAAACCAGTCTCACTATTTCCTAAATTGACTTCCATGTAACTTGGTTCAGGTGGAGTAATAATAGGAGGAGTTTGATTCCATTGCAACACAACAAATAAGGAGGCAAGTACAATACATATCAGTAAAGTATATACACTTGCTTTTATATTTTTTTGTTGCTCGAAATTTAATTGCATACAATAAAATTAATGTAAAAATACATCATAACCCAATCTGCAAAGTGTTCCTATGATAACAATTAAAAATAGCGATCTTATGAATTTATTTCCTTTTGCTAATGCTAATTTAGAACCTACCATTCCGCCAATAGCGTTGCATACAGCCATTGGTAAAGCAATATGCCAAAGTATAGCACCTTTTAAAGTAAACAATACAATGGAACCTAAATTAGTAGCCAAGTTAACAACCTTAGCATGTGCATTGGCTTGTAAAAAATCAAATCCCAAAAAGGTAATAAACGCTAGAACCAATAAACTACCGGCTCCTGGCCCAATAAAGCCGTCATAAAATCCCAATCCAAAACAAATGAGTGCTGCTTTGTACCAAGGAAATGTTAAATTTTCGTTTTTGGAAGTTTGTCCAAAGTCTTTTTTGGTGTAAGTATAAATTGCAATGGCCGCCAGCACAAATAATATGACTGGTTTCATAAATTGATTACTCACCTTAGTTAAGCATAGTGAACCCGTAAAGGAGGCAGTAAATGCAATGCTCGTAAATAGTAAAAGCCTCGTGAAGGGGATTTTAATTTTTTTTAAAAAAGTTCGAGCTGCAAAAAAGGTACCAGCAAAGGAAGGGATTTTTAAGGATCCAATTACTTGTGCAACCGAATTATTGGGTAGTAATATTAAACCAGCCGGTGTTTGAATAAGGCCTCCTCCTCCTACAATGGCATCAACTAGTCCAGCAAAAAAAGCAATGAAACAAAGTATGATAATAGTAGAAGTCATTTAACTAGTTTGATGAGTGACAGGCTTTATTGGTGTTGGCCATGTATTTATAACAATGCCCGTAATGATGATAATGCCACTAATAATTTGTGCATGATTGAAGCTTTCATTTAAAAATAAAACGGCTTCGAATGAACTTAGAATTGGACCTAAAGTCAAAAACAAAGAAGCTTTACCTGCACCAATTTTCTGAATCGCATTATTCCATATCAAATAAGAGATAGTTGAATTGCCAATGCCAATATATAATACGATCCATAATAAATGCGTATTATAAACAACAGGTTGTACGTAATTCATTTCATATAAAGCACCAGGTAATAATAGGGTAGCTCCAATGATAAATAAACACAACAGGAAACTATTATTTGAAATTCCCTTAGGTTTCTTTTTTACAAATACATTATAAGAACCAAAACAAACTCCTGCCGCAATCATCCATAAATCACCTTTGCCAAATTCAAAACTTAATATATTATGAATATCTCCTTTGGTCAATAAATACAATGTGCCAATGATGCATAATAAAATTCCTGAAATATTTTTCCAATGCAATTTTTCATTTACTAACCAAGCTCCTAAAAGTGCTGCTACGATTGGGTTTACGGTGGATCCAAACAAAGCCATATTAATGGCAGTTGCATAATGTCCCGCAGTATATATTAAAGTATTATAAATAGTAAATCCAACAAGCCCCATTAAAAAAAAGTACAATTTATTTTCTTTAAAAATGGGCCACTCTGCTTTTAAATTTCGAAAAGCAAAAGGGAACAAAGTGATGGTTGCAATTGACCATCTAAATAATGCAATGCTCATAGGACCCGCTAGGTTTATAGCATACCTTGAAACAATAAAATTGCCAGACCAAATGATGGTTGAACAAATAGCGAGTAAAGCACCTATTTGATTATTTCTTCTCAATGGTGTGCGAAATTTTCAGTAAAGTCTCCTTTGATTCTTTCAATAGGCGGATTAAAATACCCAAATTTCAAATCAGGAAATTCTTCTTGAATTAATTCCATCATTTGTTTGATACCCATAATTTCACCCGTTTCAGTGAAACCAATTTTACCTAAATACCAATCAGGATCAATGTTGAAATTTCTCCATTGAATCATTTTAAGTCCTGTCTCTTTAATTAATTTTCTTAATGCTTCATATTCTTCAACACTGTCCGTCATTCCGGGGAATACAAAATAGTTTATGCTTGTCCATTTTCCAGCTGCTGACATAACACGAATAGTTTCTTTAATATCAGCGAAAGTGTAATTATTAGGACGATAGTAGGCATTATATATGTGTTCACGGGCAGAGTTCATGCTCACACGTATACTATCCAAACCAACTGCAGCTAATTCAGCAATCGCTTTTGGGTCTGATCCGTTGGAGTTAATATTAATACTGCCTTTGTCGGTATGTTTTCTGATTTCTATAATTGACTCTTTAATGGTCTCCCACATTAATAATGGTTCACCCTCGCAACCTTGACCAAAACTAATTATAGGGAAAGGAGCACTCATTAAATGTGGTACCGTATATTCAACTACTTCAGCAGCTGTGGGTTTAAAAGTTAAGCGATCCTGAGTTGAAATGATTTCTTCCTCCAGTGGTTGAAATGAAATACATCCAATACAATTGGCGTTACAAGCAGGTGAAATAGGAATTGGACATTCCCAACGGCCCATAGCTAAGTTACGAGCAGCTGGACAGGTGTATGTTTGACAACAGTTTTCCATCAAATGTTTCACCAATCGGTTTTGACTATAAAGGGAAAGTAACTTTTGGGTTCCGGCATCAATGGTGTCTTGATCATATCCTTCGCAATCTTGTCTAATATCTTTTTCAATACGAACTGCAGGTACATAATTTTTTCCATCTAACCAACCTACGGCTGTGTAACAAAATAGGGGTAATGTTGGTGCATCGGCATCTAAGGTTTCGTAAGCAGAAACATATAAACCCGTATGAGCAGGGGGTATAAATGCTGCTACAGCCCAACCTAATTCACAAAGGCGCATTTCACCCGTTTCTACATCAATTCCAATGCCACGACGGCCCGGTAATTCATATAAATTTCCTCCCTCAGGAAGTTCAATCCAGTCTTCAACTGGAATGGGATAGGCATCCCATCCTGCACGTCCTGCTGTGTATAAACTTGTGTCCTCAAAAATTAGGCCTTCACCATCAGAATATAATAAATAAGGGGAGCTTGTTATTGA
>CANETM010000209.1 GCA_947441205.1 Bacteroidota bacterium
CCTGCTAAAAAAGAATTAACATGGAAATTTAAAATTGCCAATGCAAGAGACGCTTCATGGGGTGCATCATCGGCATTCATCATTGATGCGGCTAAAATAAACCTGCCATCAGGAAAACCTTCCTTAGCCATTTCTGCTTACCCAATTGAAAGCGATGGTGACTTAGCTTGGGGTCGTTCAACTGAATATGTTAAAAAATCAATTGAATATAATGCTAACAAATGGTATGAGTATCCTTATCCTGCAGCAACAGCAGTAGCAGGTGGACCAGGTGGAATGGAATATCCTGGCATTGTGTTTTGTGGAATGTTCGCAAGAACTGCAGGACTAATGAATGTAAATGATCATGAATTTGGACATACATGGTTTCCTATGATTGTAGGATCAAATGAGCGTTTATATGGTTGGATGGATGAAGGCTTTAACACTTTCATCAATTCTTTATCTCAAGCTGATTTCAATAATGGTGAGTATAAGTCAAAACAAAAACCGGACATGCATCGTATAGGCGCATTTTATACTGCACCAGGTTTAGAGCCAGTGTTAACTTATGTTGGTAATTATAAAGAAAGAAATAATGGCACATTGTCTTATAGCAAACCCGGCCAAGGGCTTACTTTTTTGAGAGAGCAAATTTTAGGTAAAGAAAGATTTGATTATGCATTTCAAACTTATATTAAAAGATGGGCGTTCAAACATCCAACACCAGACGACTTTTTCAGAACAATCGAAAATGTTGCGGGAGAAAGCTTGCAATGGTTTTGGAGAGGTTGGTTTGTAAATAACTGGAGATTAGATGTTTCCGTTAGAAATGTAAGTCAAGACAGTACTGATTTCACAAAAGGAGCAATGATTACTTTAGATAATTTAGAGAAAATGGCAATGCCAGTAATCTTAGAAATAAAAACAGTAAGCGGTAAAACAAGTCGTGTTAAATTGCCAGTAGAGGTTTGGGAGCGAAATGTTAGTTGGACATTTAAAGTACCAACAACAGAGGCAATTGAATCGGTTACATATGATCCTGATAAAGAATTACCAGATTTTAATCCAGGTAATAATGTTTGGAAGAAACCTTCGAATAATTGATCTAGTATATATTAGATAGCTAAGAAAATTCTTGTTTGAGTTAAACTAAATCGAGACCACCGTTTATGGGTGGTCTCGATTTAGTTTTTTTATTGAATATATAATTCAATTTATTTTTCAAGGCTATGAGCTGCTGACTTATAGTTTTTCCATTTGGTAATAGCTGCTTCCATGTCTGAAGGAAGCGGACTATCAAAACGCATCATTTCATTTGTTGTTGGATGAACAAAACCAAGGGTTGCTGCGTGTAAGGCACATCTGGGGCATGCTTCAAAACAATTATCAACAAATTGCTTATACTTGGTATAAATTGTTCCTTTTAAAATACGATCTCCGCCATATTCATTGTCATTAAATAAATTATGACCAATATGTTTCATGTGCACGCGAATTTGATGCGTGCGTCCGGTTTCCAATATACAAGAAACCAGGCTTGTGTAGTTGTACCTTTCAATTACCTTATAGTGCGTAATGGCATGCTTGCCCACATCTCCTTCTGGATATGCATCAAACATTTTTCTAAAAGTTTTATGTCGAGCAATATGCGCATTAATGGTTCCTTCATCATTTTCCAAATCGCCCCAAACCAATGCTACATATTTCCTTTCTACGGTGTGGTTAAAAAATTGTTTAGCTAAATGACTAGCAGCTTCGGCTGTTTTTGCTAAAACAATTAATCCAGTTGTGTTTTTATCTATTCTATGTACCAATCCAAAGCGAGGTAATACTTCTTCATTTAAATTGGGGTTTTGTGAAAGCAAATGATAGGCGACTCCATTTAATAAAGTGCCTGTGTAATTTCCAATACCAGGATGCACCACCATATTAGATGGTTTATTAATTACCATCACGGCATCGTCCTCATACACAATATCTAAATCCATTTGTTCTGGTTTCAGTTCGGTATATTCCGGATTTACATAACTCATATAAGTAACCTCGTCACCTGGTCGGGTCTTGTAATTGCTTTTTACCACCTTCCCATTAACAGTTAAGAAACCGCCTTCAATCCCGTTTTGTAATTTACTACGGGTCATACCTTCAATACGCATTTGAACCCATTTGTCAATACGCATAGGTTCCTGTCCTTTATCTACCATAAAAGTCAGTTTCTCATAAACTTCCTCATTATTTTCATCTTGTATTAAATCTTGTTCGGTTGACATGTTGCAAAAGTAAGTTATTGCTGCTTAGTTTGTAACTTTGTTGTATGCGTCAAAAAGTTTATTTCGAGGATTTAGGGGTAAAATCTTATCAACCAACCTGGGATTATCAGGAGGCCATTTTGGCTAAAAACACGCAAATTAAATCTAAGGCAAGGGAAAAGGAGGAAGATGTAAAGCAAACTTCAACTGAACATCGATTATTATTTGTTGAGCATCCGCCGGTATTTACTTTAGGAAAAAATGGGAAAAGGGAACATGTATTAGTGTCTGAAGAACATTTGCAAAAAATGGGCATTGAGTTTTTTCATATCAATAGGGGTGGGGATATTACCTATCATGGTCCTCAGCAAATAGTGGGTTATCCGATTTTGGACTTGGATAAATTTAAAACAGACTTAGGTTGGTACTTAAGAAGTTTAGAGCAGGTTATCATTAATACAATTGCCGAATATGGTTTACTGGGAGAGAGAAGTTCAGGAGAAACTGGTGTTTGGTTACAACCCAATGATCCTTTTTTGGCACGTAAAATTTGTGCAATGGGCATTAAATGTAGTCGATGGGTTACCATGCATGGATTTGCATTAAATGTAAACCCTGATTTATCTCATTTTGAATATATTGTTCCCTGTGGAATTCAAGGTAAAACAGTTACCTCATTAGAAAAGGAGTTAGGGGAAAAAGTGAATTACGAGGAAGTGAAAGAAAAAATCAAAAAACATTTTCAACTCATTTTTGATTGTGAATTCGTGGAAGGGTAGAAATACTTTTTTCATGGTCTAAAAAACCAGAACTCCTTTTTCAAGGGATCGGTTTCCTTGCAACCCACCACTATGGATTATTAATATCTTGCTATCAGGTTTAAAATAGGCTTGATTTAATAACTGCTCCACGGCATAAAACACTTTTCCAGTATATACTATATCGGTTGGAATTTTATTATGCTCCCATAATTTGTTCATAAATTCAATTTGGTTTGGTGTTGTTTTTGCATAACCTCCCTGATGGAATTCATGGAATAGTGTGAAATTTGTAAATTTATTTTCAATCAAATTATCAATTTCATCATTGATAGTGCCTTCGTTTTTTAAAACAGGTATACCAATTACTTTTTGATCATTTTTAGCTGCATTAATAATCCCAGCAATCATAGTGCCTGTGCCTACTGCACAAACAATATAATCGTAATTATGTATTTGGTTTGTATCATCAGCATTTGTTTTCCTACTTTCCCAATCACTGA
>CANETM010000210.1 GCA_947441205.1 Bacteroidota bacterium
CCAAATGCGATATTTTCATAACCAGAAGTATTTTTTTCCATGCTATAACTTCCATAAGCAGTATTAAAATCACCAGTTGTATTTGACCCTAGTGCTAAATAACCTGAAGCAGTATTGTAAGAACCTGTTGTGTTTTTCAGTAAAGAACTATCTCCTATTGCTGTATTTCTTGAGCCAGTTGTATTTGCATTTAAAGAACTTACGCCAACAGCAGCATTACCATAACCCGTAGTATTTGAAAAAAGTGAATTATAACCTAATGCAGAATTTAATGAACCTGTCGTATTCATAACCAAAGTTGCAGCACCAAATCCAGCATTAAAACTTCCTGTAGTATTTGATGTTAATACACTTTCACCAAATGCTGAATTACCCCTACCACTAATATTGCTCATTAAAGTACCATACCCATATGCCGAATTAGAAGTACCTGTAGTATTTGCATACAAAGCTCTAAATCCAGTTGCAGTACTGTATGAAGTTGCAGTTATTGTTTTTGCTCCAATTCCAACAGTTAACCCATTAACCTTTAAATCATAAGCTCCTAAATCAACTGATTGACTTGCGCCAGTATAAGGCACGCCTGAAGTAACTGATGTCGAAACAGATCCATCTGCTCTTAAATATTGTGCCGAGGTTCCATTAGGTATTTTAAAACCATAAGCAGTTAATACCCCATTTATATTTACTTTATTATTATCAAACTCACCATATATTAATGGATTTGCTGTATTAGAATTTGAAATAACAAGTCTATTATTCGCACTTGCATATACGGGATTATTACCAGCATTATTTCCTATAAAAACATTATAGCTTCCGTTTTTTAATCCTGACCCAGCTAAGAAACCTAAAGCTGTATTAAAGTTACCAATGGTATCATTTGATAAAGCCTGATTTCCGAAAACGGAATTATAAGAACCTGTTTTTAAATTTAATGTAGACATCCTTCCAAAAGATGAATTTTCATTACCTGTAATACTATTCATTAATGAAGCATTACCGAATGCAGAATTTGCGAACCCAGTAGTATTTGCATTCATTGCTAAAGTTCCAAATGAGTTGTTTCTATTACCGGTTGTATTGGCATTCATTGTTGAACTTCCTACTGCATTATTTTGATAACCTCTGGTATTTGCATTTAAATTGCCGTATCCTCCAATTGAAGTATTCGAATTTCCTGATGTATTTTTTATCAATGACTTGAATCCAATTGCAATATTATTACTTCCTGAATCAACTAAATAAAGTGCACTATCTCCCATTGCAATATTATACCATGCATAAGTACCTCTATTAATTTCAGCACTATCTCCAATATAGTTGCTTTTATTTTTATTCAACTTCGATAAGCTATTATTTTGAAACCTCATATTTGTTGAATCCACCATGAAAGCTGCATAAACATCTTTTTGATAATTTAAATTCCCGGCAACCCACTTTCCTCCCTCAGAAATAAGAACAGTTCCATTATTGCCTGGTTTTACATAATCCAACTTTCCATTAATTCTGCTTGATAGGAAATTAGTATCCTTTGAATTTAATTTATCTGCTAAGGCTATTTTTGTTGGGGTCGAAACGGGCTTAGCTGTATCTGCCGTATTGTTTACTTTATCTAAAGCTAAATTCGTTTTTAAATTTACTAAACTTCCAGCACCGGTTCCTCCTTTTGAAATTGGTAATACACCAATCACATTTTCGGCAGCAACACCTAAACTATAAAACGAAAAAGGCACGTACTGTAATTGTGTAATGCCCATGCTCATATAACTTGTGCCCCCCGAAGGATCCATTTCAACTTTTAAAAACTTAGGTGCGTCAACCCAGTTAATGGTTCTAAAACTTCCAGTAGTTGCATTCATTGTCGCGTCTCCAATTACAATTGAAAATATCCCTTGTGCATTAGTTACTACTTTTTTAACTTCAATATACTCAGGTGTCGCGTCCACACTTTTACTCATGATGGATAACCTCAAGCTAATACTTGAACTTGCTAAAATAGTTCCATTAGCTGACCTTGCTACTCCTTGAAAGTTTATACCCTGTGCATTGCTTAGGAAAGATGTAAACATCAAAAAACTTGCAATAACAATTCTTGCAAATATTTTCATAATTATAATTTAATAATTTTATAAATGCCTGATTTCACTTTTCCTGTAATAGGTTTGAATACTACTTGAACATAATATTGACCAGTTGGGTAATTTGAAAAGTCCAATTGATTTTGCATATAGCCATAAATTGTAAATGACTGACTACGATATAATAACTTTGAACCAATATCAAGTATTTGATATTGCAACTGTCCGCCACCGGTAATATCAACGAGTAATTGAGTTTTAGTTTGAACCGGATTTGGTGTGATTTTAATTTCTTTAGGGCCGAATGGTGTATTTAATTCCTCAATACCTGTAACCAATGGTGGATTGTTTTGTAAAAATCCACTACTTAAACCTACCCCATTGGGTGATTTAAAATCGGTTATGGAAATGGTCTCACCAGTACTAATAGTTAATGAATAACCATTTTGTGTACCATCGAAACCTCCAATATTTAAAGTAAATGGAGTAATTGATTGTGCTTTAACATTTGCAAAAGCACAAAAAAGTAATAAGAATAAAATGCCCCTTTTCATAGTATGAAATTTAAATTAAGGGGGGTATCCAAATATACATATTTGGCCCCATTCTTTTTAGAAAATACGCCATAAATTACGATAATTTATAATAATAAATCTTATAAAAAGTAGTATTTTTACTAAATAACTTAAAACTTATGAAAAACATACTATTATTATCATTTATCTTATTGAATATCAATGTAAATGCACAGGGATTAAACGGCTTATTGAAAAAAGCTTCCAGTTTGGTGAGTGAGTCAGGGTCTGGCTTAAGTAGCCAAGATATTGCCAATGGATTGAAAGAAGCCTTGACCATGGGGGCTGAAAAAGGCTGTGTTAACCTATCAAAACCAGATGGCTTTTTTAAAAATGCAGCATTAAAAATATTAATGCCCCCAGAAGCTCAAAAAATAGAAAACACCATTAGAGGCTTAGGCATGAATCAACTTGCCGATGATTTTATATTAAGTATGAACCGCGCTGCCGAAGATGCATGTAATACCGCTGCACCTATTTTTGTAAAAGCCATTAAAGAAATGAGCATCACAGACGGTATCAATATTTTAAAAGGAAATGAAACTGCAGCTACTACCTATTTGAAATCAAAAACTGAAATGGATTTAAAAAATAGCTTTAGCCCTATCATTAAAACTTCATTAGATAAAGTTGATGCAACGAAATATTGGGAAAAAATAATTAGTACTTATAACACCATTCCGTTAACTAAAAAAATGAATCCAGATTTAGCAGCTTATGTAACTGAAAAATCAATGAATGGTATTTACAGTGAAATCGCTACTCAAGAAAAAGAAATTAGAGCAAACCCGATGGCTCGAACAACCGCTTTATTAAAAAGC
>CANETM010000211.1 GCA_947441205.1 Bacteroidota bacterium
GACAAACTGGCACCATTTACCGATGTCCCAATTTTATTTATCTCTGCGGTAGAAAAAACGAGAATATTTAAGGCAATTGAAATTGCCTTGGATGTTTTTGATAATAAACACCGAAAAATTGCCACTTCTAAACTTAATGAGGTGATGCTCAAGGCGATAGGTAATTATCAGGCCCCTGTGGTTAGAGGGCATGTTATTAAAATCAAGTTTGTACAACAATTACCAACCAGGGTACCAAGTTTTGCCTTTTTTACCAATTTCCCTGATGATATAAAGACCCCATATCGTAATTATTTGGAGAATCAGGTAAGGGCTAATTTCAAGTTTACGGGTGTGCCGGTTCGTATATATTTTAGAAAAAAGTAAGATTTACCTATAAAATACCGATTTTTTTAAAAAAATATTGTTAAAATTTTGCTCATTTGAGTCAAAATCCTATCTTCGCAAACGTATTTTTATACCAAACTTAAAAAAACCTTGAACATGAAAAAAGTATTCGCAATTTTCGCTATCGCTGCATTAGCTGCTTGTGGTGGTGCTTCTACAGAACCAGCTACTGATTCTGCTGCAACAACTGTTGATTCAGCTGCAACTATGGTTGACACTGCTGCTGCTGCTACAGATTCAACTGCTAAAGTTGATACTGCTGCTACAAAGTAATTAGAAGTATAAAACTTCTTGCAAGAAGGTCCCTCCACACGGAGGGATTTTTTTTGCATAGGTTATGAATGCTATAGGTTAATGAATGAAAAATAAATAAACTTGATTGTTTGGCACTAATATTGTCTATTGATAGATACCCGGTCGTATTTTTATGGGTACTATGGCATATGCCATTTTGACTATTATATAAATTTAATAAGCGTGAATAAGTTTTTACTAAAAGGCGAGGAAGAAAATGATATGATACCCATTTTTTCCTTCAATGAACAAGATATTGAAAATGAGGCTCCATTAGAAATAGACAGTTTGATTCCTATTTTACCACTTAGGAACACGGTTTTGTTTCCGGGGGTTGTTATTCCTATAACAGTAGGTAGGGATAAAAGTATACAAGCAGTAAAGGCAGCTTATAATAAGGATAAATTTATTGGGGTTGTTGCTCAAAAGGATGGTAATGTTGAAGATCCAACACCTGCTGATTTATGTCAAATTGGTACGGTTGCAAAAATCATGAAAATGATTAAAATGCAGGATGGAGGAACTACGATTATTATACAAGGGAAAACGAGGTTTGAATTGGTGGAGATGAAAGAAGAAGATCCGTTTTTTAAAGCGGAAGTGAAAGTGATAGTGGAAGAGAAAATGGGTGTCGATGATCAAAATTTTCAGGCACATCTTTCAACTATAAGAGACTTAGCTACTCAAATTATCCAATTGTCGCCGAATTTTCCGTCTGAAGCAGCGCTTATTTTAAAAAATATTGAAAGTCCTTTATTCTTAATCAATTTCGTAAGTTCAAATTTAAACGTTGAGTTACCCGAGAAACAAGGACTGTTGGCCGAAAATAATATTACTTTAAAAGCTGAAAAATTAATTCAGTTTTTACAACAGGAATTACAATTTGTTGAGTTAAAAAATAAAGTAGCTAATAAAACTAGAACAGAAATTGATAAACAACAAAGAGATTATTTTTTACAACAACAATTAAAAAGTATTAAGGATGAATTAGGGGGTGATCCAAATGAACGCGAGGTTGCTGAAATGAAGAAAAAAGCAGACGGTAAAAAATGGCCGGATTCAGCTAAAAAATTATTTCAAACTGGTTTAGAAAAGCTGGAAAGGATGCATCCAAGCACACCTGATTATTCGGTTGTTTACAACCACTTGGATTTATTACTGGATTTACCATGGAATGAGTTTACCGATGATAACTATGACTTAAAAAATGCAAAAAAGGTTTTAGATGCGGATCATTATGGAATGGGTAAAATTAAAAATAGAATACTTGAATATTTGGCGGTTTTAAAATTAAAAGGGGATATGAAAAGTCCTATTTTATGTTTTTTAGGCCCTCCTGGTATTGGAAAAACATCATTAGGTAAATCAATTGCTCATGCTATTGGAAGAAAATATGTTAGGGTTAGTTTAGGAGGACTGCATGATGAAAGTGAAATCAGAGGGCATCGTAAAACTTATATTGGCGCCATGCCAGGCAGAATTATACAAAGCCTTCGCAAAGTAAAAACATCTAATCCAGTTATGATTTTAGATGAGATTGATAAAATAGGAAGTGATCATAGAGGCGATCCTTCAAGTGCTTTATTGGAAGTATTGGATCCTGAACAAAATAATAGTTTTTATGATAATTATTTAGAGTCAGAATATGATTTAAGTAAGACTTTATTTATTGCAACTGCAAATGATATTAGCCATATTCAACCAGCATTAAGAGATCGTTTAGAAATTATTGATTTAAGTGGTTATGCAGTTGAGGAAAAAGTTGAAATTGCAAAAAGACATTTATTTCCTAAACAAAAAGAAGCCCATGGATTGGGGAAAGTAAATTTTAAAGTTCAGGATAACGTTTTGGAAAAAGTGATTGAAGACTATACCAGAGAAAGTGGTGTACGTGAATTAGATCGTCAGTTGGCATCTATTATGCGCTATCAAGCTAAGGAGCTTGCCTATAAGCATAAAGTAAAACCAACGGTAAGTAAATCTGATTTACACAAAATATTAGGGCAGGCTAGGTATAGTAATGAAATTTATAAAACAGTAAATATGCCTGGCGTTGCTGTAGGTCTTGCTTGGACTTATGTTGGTGGCGATATTTTATTTATTGAAGTATTGTTATCGGAAGGCAAAGGGGATATGAAATTGACTGGTAATTTAGGTAATGTGATGAAGGAAAGTGCTTCCACAGCATTAACTTACTTACAAGCCAATGCTAAAAAAATAGGGGTTGATTCAGCATTATTCAATTCAAAATCTATACACGTACATGTGCCAGAAGGAGCTGTTCCAAAGGACGGTCCAAGTGCTGGAATTACCATGCTAACAGCACTAACTTCTGCATTTACAGGACGAAAAGTTAAACCCTACTTAGCGATGACAGGGGAAATTACATTACGTGGTCAAGTATTGCCGGTGGGGGGTATTAAAGAAAAGATATTGGCTGCAAAACGAGCAGGTATGAAGGAAATTATTTTATGTTGGCAAAATGAGAAAGATGTTAACGAAATTGATCAAACCTTTATAAAAGGCTTACAATTTCATTATGTCAAAAATATGCTTCAAGTATTAGAATTAGCTTTAGTATAAAAACATTTTTTAATTTGATTTTTTGGTGTGATACCCTAGCTTTGTTAAATGAGTAATTATATTCATTATACAAGAAAGCTAGGGTTATTATTTTATATAATATGCACTGTAACTGTATTGAATATAAATATCGTCAATGCTCAGACAACTGCCGGTAATGCTATATATAATTTTTTATCATTACCCTATAGTGCTAAAA
>CANETM010000212.1 GCA_947441205.1 Bacteroidota bacterium
AATTTATTTTCGTAGGTAATTTCAGGATCTAATTCATATAAGTCCAAATATGCATGATATGGTATATTCCTACTTGCTTCCCAATTAAGTGTGATTTTTCCTACTTGGCTTTGCTTGGTCAGTATTTTTTTTATCGTGGAAAACGATGGGAGTCGCTCTAAATTTCTTTCCTTAAAAATTCCTGAATCCAAAGCCTTTTCAATACCTGATATGTCTTCAGGTAAATGCCAATATTTCGCAGTAGGATTTAATGTTGAATATACTTGTATTTGTTCCAATACAACTGTAGATTGGCTAAAACCATTTGAATAACTGAATGCTAAAATAAATAGGGGCAGGAAATTTTTAAAGTACTTCATTTGCTTAAATATGCAGTTCAAATTTAACTAATTTAACGAACACAAGTACATATTTTATGATAACTTCATAGTTGTATAATACCATTAAAATGAGTCTTGATATAAAAAAGGGAAATAGTAAACGAATAATTCCAGCAAGCCACAAAAGTTTTCATTTAGAAGGACCCAAACCTAGGATGAATGAGCTTTTTTTTGCTTTGGAAATTTTCATTCAATTTATTAAAGGATTTAGAACATTGCATTTTATAGGTCCATGTATTACAGTGTTTGGTTCGGCAAGATTCCCCCCCAACCATCCATATTATAAAAAAAGCGAAGAGGTGGGTAAACGTATTGCCGAGTTAGGCCTTACCACTATGACGGGTGGAGGTCCGGGTGTAATGGAAGCGGCAAATAAAGGTGCATTTGAAGCCGGTGGAAAATCGGTAGGTTGTAATATTAAACTTCCTTTTGAACAAGAACCCAATCCGTATACCAATATTTCCATTACGTTTAATTATTTTTTCATTAGAAAAGTATTAATGATAAAATATTCCTATGCTTTTATCATTATGCCAGGTGGGTTTGGTACATTGGATGAATTTTTTGAAACCCTCACGTTGGCGCAAACTAAAGTAATTAATGATTTTCCTATAGTGGTAATGGGTCGACAATATTATCAACCCTTTCATCATTGGATTGAGCATATGATTCAGGAAGGAACTATTTCTGAAGATGATAGAAGATTTATGCTATTCACCGATAGTGTTGAAGAAGCAATGGATCATATTAGCAAATATGTAAGAAAAAATTATACTGTTAAACCCCGTAAACGTTTATGGTGGTTGTTTGAAAAAGTATAGTTTAACAAGTTATTTATTAAAACTAATTATAACATTCATGAAAAAGGCCTCGAATATCTCGAGGCCTTTTTCAGTAGATTTATTCGAATTATTCAATCACCGGCTGTAACCATCTGGTGATATATTCAAGAGATTGGTTTTTACGTTTTGCATAATCTTCCACCTGGTCTTGTTGAATTTTACCTAATCCAAAGTACTGACTTTGTGGATTCGCAAAATACCAACCACAAACGCTAGAAGCAGGGTACATGGCTAAACTTTCGGTTAAAGTAATGCCCGTGTGTTTTTCAGCGTCTAATAAATTAAACAAGGTGTATTTTTCAGTATGGTCAGGACAAGCAGGGTAACCTGGTGCAGGACGAATGCCCACATAATTTTCCTTAATCAATTCTTCATTAACCAATTCCTCGTCTTTTACATAACCCCAAAAATCTTTTCTAGTTTTAGCATGTAAGTATTCGGCAAATGCTTCGGCTAAACGATCGGCCAAAGCCTGTAATATAATTTTATTGTAATCATCATGGTTGGCTTCAAATACTTTTATGTGCTTTTCAATACCATGGATAGTAACTGCAAATGCTCCCAAATAATCCTTTTTGTTTTCGCTTGTTGGACAAATGAAATCAGCTAGTGAAAAGTTAGGTTGACCTGCCGCTTTTTTAGCTTGTTGTCTTAAAAAGTGTAATTGTGTTTTGTCGGAACCATTCATTAAGGTTACATCATCTCCATCACTACATGCTTCCCAAAATCCTACAGCTCCTTTTGCAGTTAACCATTTTTCATTAACAATAGTATTTAATAATGCTCTTGCATCTGCATATAATTTGCTAGCTACTTCACCTACTATTGTGTCGGTTAAAATGGCAGGAAAATTACCGTGTAATTCCCATGCTATAAAAAATGGTTTCCAATCAATATAGTCGACTAGCACTGATAAATCAGTTATTTCAATGGCTTTATTTCCAGTGAAACTAGGGGTAGTAGCGTCAAACTTTTTCCAATCAATTTTCATTTTGTTTTGCAAGGCCTCCGAATAAGGAGTCGATTGCTTCACGGTTTTTTTATTGTCAAAGTCAGCTTTTAATTGAACGTATTCCTTTTCTAAATTTCCTAAAAATGCAGCTTTTTGGTCCTTGCTTAAAAGGGAACCTGCAACAGTAACACTTCGAGATGCGTCCAAAACATGTATTACGCCATCATTATATTCAGGTGCAATTTTTACAGCAGTATGCATTCGAGATGTAGTTGCTCCGCCAATCATTAAAGGAATATTCATGCCTCGGCGTTTCATTTCCTTTGCTATATAAACCATTTCGTCTAAGGATGGGGTAATTAGTCCGCTCAAGCCAATAATATCTACATCATGCTTTACAGCCTCCGCTAGTATTTTATCTGCAGGAACCATTACACCTATGTCAATAATTTCGTAACCATTACAACCCAATACAACGCCTACAATATTTTTTCCAATATCGTGCACATCGCCTTTCACAGTAGCTAATAAAATTTTAGCTGGTCCTTTTGTTTTTGCGCCTGGAGTTGCCGATGCATTTTTTAATCTTTCTTTTTCTGCTTCAATATAAGGTGTCAAAACAGCTACACTTTTTTTCATCACACGTGCACTCTTTACTACCTGTGGTAAAAACATTTTACCAGCGCCAAATAAATCACCTACTTGATTCATGCCTGCCATTAATGGTCCTTCAATAACTTCTAATGGCGCACTATATTGTTGCCTTGCTTCTTCGGTGTCTTCATCAATAAAATCGGTGATACCATTTATCAAAGAATGAGCTAAACGTTTTTCAACTGTATCGTTTCTCCAAGCTAATTTTAATTTATTGGCTTCTTCAGATGACTGACCTGCATTTTCTCCGCTTGCTTTTAAATTATCGGCATATTGAATTAATGCTTCGGTAGCTTGATTGCTGTCGTTATTTTTATTTAAGATTACATCCTCACATAAATTTCTTAATACTGAATCAATTTCATCGTATACGACTAACTGACCTGCATTCACAATACCCATATCCATACCTGCATTTACTGCATGGTATAAGAACACAGCATGGATGGCTTCACGAACTGCTTCATTTCCTCTAAAGGAAAAAGATACATTGGAAACACCACCACTTACTTTAGCCAATGGCATTTTTTGTTTTATTACACGAGTAGCTTCAATAAAGTCAACGGCATAATTATTATGTTCCTCTATACCTGTGGCTACCGCAAAAACATTTGGGTCAAAAATGATAT
>CANETM010000213.1 GCA_947441205.1 Bacteroidota bacterium
AAAAAAAGCAATCATGCTGTCATTTAAATGAGCAGGATGTAATGAAATTTCAATGGCTCTTGTTTGATTTTGTTTCACCGTTTCTAATAAAGACATAGATTGAATTTTGAATTCAAAATTATTAGGTTGGTTGTATCGAGTCCTAAAAGCACCGTTTATATAAATCTTTTGACCAACTTCAAGATAGTTTTGAAACTTAACATAATCCTCACTCCATAATATAAAATCGGTTTTACTAGTAAAATCTTCAATTACAAATGACCCAAAATTCTTACCTGTTTTAGTAACTCTATGTTGAACATCAATGACTAATCCAGCTAACTTAAAGGTTTTACCTAATTGGTTTGGATTGGAAGATAAATTATCTCTTACCTCATTAAAGTCGGTGATATTTGTAAAATTATAATGACGCATTTCAAAATTGAAATGATCTAATGGGTGCCCACTCATAAACATTCCTGTAACATCTTTCTCGTGCTCCAAGGTCTCCGTTAAAGTCCAAACTTCACATGTTGCTAATTTTGGAAGTGGAACATGCATTGCTGATGGCAGGTCTCCAAATAAAGTATTGGTCGTTCCTGTGTCCATTGCTTGTGAAGCTTGTGCATACTGAATTAATTTTTCTAATCCATTAGAACGATCTCCGTCACCAATATTGAAATATTGAGCACGATGATACTCAGGGAAACAATCAAAAGTGCCTGAATAGGCTAAACTTTCTAATGATTTTTTATTTACAGCACGAGACAATACACGTTTTATATAATCAACCATGTCTTTAAAATGGCCGTTTTTGTTACGTTCAATTATGATGGCTTCAATAGCTGATTCGCCAACACCCTTAAGTCCACCTAAACCAAAACGAATTTGGCCCAACTTGTTTACTGAAAATCCTTTTAATGACTCATTAATGTCTGGCCCCAAAACTTTAATTCCCATTCGCTTACACTCCTCCATGAAAAAGGTTATTTTATCAATACTGCCTGCATGATTTAAAACAGCAGACATATATTCACCAGGATAATGTGCTTTTAAATATGCTGTTTGATAAGCAACAAATGCATAACAGGTTGAGTGCGATTTATTAAATGCATATTGCGCAAAAGCTTCCCAATCAGTCCAAATTTTATCTAATACTTTTTCAGGATGTCCATTTTTTACAGCACCAGCAATAAACTGTGCTTTCATTTTGTCAAGTACCGATTTTTGCTTCTTACCCATTGCCTTTCTAAGCACATCGGCATCACCTTTTGTAAAACCTGCAATTTTTTGACTCAAAAGCATTACCTGTTCTTGATAAACAGTAATACCATAGGTGTCTGCTAAAAATTCTTCTACCTCAGGTAAATCGTAGGCAATAATTTCACGGCCGTGTTTACGTTCAATAAAATTAGGAATATAAGCCATTGGACCTGGACGATATAAGGCATTCATGGCAATCAAATCGGCAAATTTATCGGGCTTTAAATCACGTAAATGTTTTTGCATTCCAACCGATTCAAATTGGAACGTAGCATTGGTTTCCCCTTTTTGATATAATTGAAATGTTTTTTCATCATCCAATGGAATATTATCCAAATCAATTTTAATACCATGATTTTGCTTGATTAGTTCAAGTGCTGTTTTTAAAATAGAAAGGGTTTTTAATCCCAAAAAGTCCATTTTAATTACACCGGCTTCTTCAATTACAGATCCTTCAATTTGAGTAACCCATAAGTCAGAATCCTTAGCAGTTGCAACAGGCATAATCTCGGTCAAATCCTTAGGGGCAATAATAATACCTGCAGCATGTATACCTGTATTGCGTATGGAACCTTCTAATTTTTCAGCTTCATGTAATACCAATGCTCTTAAATCAGTTCCATTATATATTTCTCTTAATTTTTTGATGTTATCAATGTCTTCAGCTTGATATCCTTCTTTCTCCGCCAATGATTTTTCACCTTCTTTAGCAGTAAAAGGAGCATGCAAGCAACGTCCTAATTCGGTACCTGGTTTATCTGGAACTAATTTTGCCAATAAGTTGGATTCCGATAATGGCAAATCCATGACACGAGCTACATCCTTAATACTACTTTTAGCAGCCATGGTACCATAGGTAATGATTTGGGCTACTTGTTCCTTACCATATTTGTCTACAACATAATCAATTACTTTTTGACGGCCCTCATCATCGAAGTCCGTATCAATATCGGGCATGGACTTTCTATCCGGATTTAAGAAACGCTCAAATAGTAATTGGTATTTAATGGGGTCAATATTGGTAATGCCAATACAATAGGCAACCACACTTCCAGCTGCCGATCCACGACCTGGACCAACAAACACATCCATTTCGCGTCCAGCTTTAATAAAGTCGCTTACAATTAAAAAGTAACCCGCAAATCCCATTGTTTGGATTGTGAATAATTCAAAATCAATTCTTTCTTGAATTTCTGCTGTTATTTCGGGATAACGTTTATTCGCACCTTCCCATGTTATATGTTTCAGAAATTCCCATTGATTCATATTGGCATCCTTGTGAATTTGAAATTCCTTAGGTATTGGGAAAGCGGGTAGGAGTATGTCTTTTTTTAAATTCAATACTTCCACTTTATCAACAATCGCATTGGTATTATCAATTGCTTCAGGGATATCACTGAACAATTCAATCATTTCATTTTGAGTCTTAAAATAAAACTCATTGTTTGGGAATTTAAAACGTCGATTTTTAATTTGAAGTTCATCATTTACAAAATCATCAAAACCCGGTGTTGACTGTTTTTCACCCGTGTTAACACATAATAAAATGTCATGGGCATTCGCGTCGTCTTCATTTATATAATGACTATCGTTGGTAGCAATAACAGGGACCTTAAATTTTTTTGCAAATTTTAATAAGGTTGCATTGATCGTTTCCTGTTCTGGTATTTGATGTCTTTGAAGTTCAATGTAATAATCTTCTCCAAAAATATCTAGCCACCATTTAAATTCTTTCTCAGCATCTTCCTCGCCATGTCTTAATATATATTGAGGAACATGCGCACCAATACAACAGGTTGTTGCAATGATACCTTCATGGTATTTTAAAATTAATTCCTTATCAATTCTTGGATACTTACTATACATTCCTTCAATGTATCCTAGTGAAGTTAGTTTAATTAAATTTTGATAACCTATTGCATTTTTAGCTAATAAAACTTGATGAAATCGGTCGTCCTTATTGTCTTTTGTAAACTGTTTTTGATGTCTGTCTTTCACCATGTAAAATTCACAACCTACAATTGGTTTTACTAATGGCGCTAAAATATCATTGCCGTTTTTATCTTTCCCAATTACTTTAGTTTTTTTCCATGCTTGACTCACAAAATTAAATGCACCAAACATGTTACCATGATCAGTGATGGCTATTGCAGGCATGTTGTCTGCAATCGCTTTTTCATACAAACCA
>CANETM010000214.1 GCA_947441205.1 Bacteroidota bacterium
CGTCAGTTTTAGTTCCTAAAGTAGAACCTTTTACAACTACAGAGGCATTTATGACAGGTTTTTTCCCGTCTTCAGTAACCTTACCTCTTACTGTTTTATTTTGAGCGGCAACCTGAGTTACTGCCAAAACTGCGCATAAAAGGATAGCGACAAATTTTCTCATAATTATTATTTTTTATTCGAACAACTAAATTAGTTATTATTTAGTTAAATTTCTATTTTCCGAGAGCCTTTTTGCTAAAGAGATTTGATAATTTTCAAAGTTTTTTTTCAAAATTAAACGGGGTTTTTAGCAGGTTTTGGAGTATTAATTGTATTACAATCTAATAGATATTATATTATTTTAGAATATATTAATATTTATTCTATTTAAAATTTGCTGATTCTTTGAATATATCCTTTAAAAATATATTCAACCTGACTTACCCCTTATTTTTGCTTATTAAATAACACCCTTGGACAATCCCATTTTTTTATTTACCCCACCATTTACCCAGCTAAATACACCGTATCCGGCGACGGCCTATTTAAAAGGCTTTTTTAACACAAAAGGGATTAAGGCTGTTCAAGCGGATTTGGGAATTGAAGTCA
The DNA here is from genome assembly GCA_947441205.1 of Bacteroidota bacterium. Classification (GTDB taxonomy): domain Bacteria; phylum Bacteroidota; class Bacteroidia; order Chitinophagales; family Chitinophagaceae; genus Sediminibacterium. The sequence continues at coordinate 592 of CANETM010000214.1, forward strand.
CACTTGAATTGTTTAGTAAACAGGGGTTGAAAAAATTATTTATGGCCATTGAAGAAAAACAGTTTCTAAGTAAGGAGCCAATTGTTTTATCCGAAAATAGTAAACGCATCATAGCTTTAAAAGATACATATATAAAAACCATTGACGATGTAATTTTATTTTTGCAAGGCAAGTCAAATACAATGGCACATTTAATTAGTGCTGGAAATTTTTTACCTGAAGCGAGTAGATTTGAGCAAATTGATGATTTAAAATGGGCATTTGGAAGCATGGGTAAAATTGACATGGCTAAGCATATTGCTACCATGTATTTGGAGGACCTGAGTGATTTAATTAAAGAAAATATTGATGAGCATTTTGGCTTTAGCCGATACGCAGAAAGTTTGGGTCGTTCGGCAAATTCTTTTGATGAATTGTATTTTGCATTGCAACAACCATTCACTTATTTAGATGAAATTTTAATTAAAATATTAGATGAAAGGATGAAAAATGTGCAACCAAAATTGGTTTGCATTTCGGTTCCTTTTCCTGGAAACTTATACACTTCATTACGAGGTGGCCAATGGATAAAACAAAACTTCCCTGGCGTGAAAGTCGCTATGGGAGGAGGTTTTGCGAATACCGAGCTAAGGTCCTTAAGTGACCCCCGCGTTTTTGAATTTTATGATTTTATTACTTTGGATGATGGCGAAGCGCCACTCGAAATTTTAATTGAACATATTAATGGAAAAAAACAACAACATGAACTTAAGCGTTGTTTTACGTTGGTAAATGGAGAAGTTAAATATATAAATAACACAAGTTGTTCCGATTATAAACAGGGGCAAGTTGGAACACCTGACTATGATGGGCTCTTATTAGATAAATATATCTCAGCAATTGAAGTCATCAATCCAATGCATAGTTTGTGGAGTGATGGACGATGGAATAAACTTACAATGGCGCATGGATGTTATTGGGCAAAATGCACTTTTTGCGATGTTTCATTAGACTACATAAAAAGCTATGAGCCCATTGCGGCATCCTTGATCGTGGATCGAATGCAAGAACTTGTTGAAAAAACGGGTGAAAATGGTTTTCATTTTGTAGATGAAGCAGCACCTCCATCCTTAATGAAAGCGGTGGCTATTGAAATTATAAAAAGGAAATTGGTGGTGAGTTGGTGGGCAAATGTTAGGTTTGAAAAAAGCTTCACCCGTGATTTATGTTTGCTTTTAAAAGAGGCTGGTTGTATCGCAGTAAGTGGGGGTTTGGAAGTAGCTTCAGATAGATTATTAAACTTAATTAACAAAGGTATTACGGTTGAACAAGTTGCAAAAGTGAGCAAGCATTTTACTGAGTCGGGTATTATGGTTCATGCTTACTTAATGTATGGATTTCCAACACAAACAGTGCAGGAAACAGTGGACTCATTAGAAATGGTGAGACAACTTTTTGAAACCGGTGTGTTGCAATCAGCATTTTGGCATTTGTTTACCATGACTGCTCACAGTCCAGTGGGATTAGCGCCTGAAAAATACAATGTTAAAAAAGTTAATGATGCAATTGGCACATTTGCAAATAATGACATAGAACATATTGATTTAGTAGGTGCGAATCATGAAATTTTCGGGTTTGGGTTAAAAAAAGCGTTATTAAATTACATGCATGGTGCTTGTTTTGATTTACCATTACAAAAATGGTTTGATTTTAAAATACCCAAAACAACTATTGCAGCCGACTATATTTACAAGGCTGTCAATGAGCCGGAAGTTATTGCTAGCCATCATAGTAAGCTAATATGGATGGGAGTTTTACCAACAACATCTATTATTCAAAAGTCAAAAAAAGGGGTTAAGTGGGAAGAAATGTCCATGCGTTTTCATAATAACAAAACTGAAATAGTTATTAGTATGGAGCCTGAAAAAGGTAACTGGCTTTTGCAATTATTGCCCTTAGTTAGTATAGAAAAAAACAATGGCATGAGCTATGCCCAAGTAAAAGAAAATTATTTATCAGCAGGCTTAGATGGGTTTGAATTATTTTGGGATAATAAGCCCATTACAAGTTTGTATAAAGTTGGTTTATTAAGCATTTAGTCCCTTTGTATTTTTTCAAATAATTTGAACATTTTGATTAAATGATTGTTCTAATTGAATCAAGTCATCATTTATTTAATCATTCATTCATATGGGAAATTATTTAGTAGTGGGAGCATCCTCAGGAATAGGTCAAGCAATCACCAATCAATTAGCAGCCGAGGGTCATCATGTATTTGCGACTTATCATAAAAATCAATTTGGATCAACTAATAATATTACAACCCTATCCATCAATGTTTTAGATGAACAATTGGATTTTTCAGTTTTGCCGGAATCATTAGATGGTGTAGTTTATTGCCCAGGTGCCATTAATTTAAGACCTTTTGCGCGCATCGCTCCAAATGATTTCACACAGGATTTTAATTTGCAAGTAGGAGGCGCTATAAAAGTTATTCATGCTGCTTTACCTGCATTGAAAAATTCAGGAAATGCATCCATCATTTTATTTTCAACAGTAGCCGTTCAGCTGGGTTTAAATTTTCATACACAGGTATCTGTTTCAAAAGGGGCTATTGAAGGATTAACAAAAGCATTGTCAGCTGAGTTGGCTCCGGTAATAAGGGTAAATTGTATTGCACCTTCTTTAACCGATACCCCTTTGGCCGCGGCTTTGTTAAATACAGAACAAAAAGTGGAGGCAAATGCTTTAAGACATCCTTTAAAAAGAATAGGCAAGGCTAGTGATATTTCAGAAATGGCATGTTTTTTATTAAGTGATAAATCAAGCTGGATTACGGGCCAAATTATGCATGTA
>CANETM010000215.1 GCA_947441205.1 Bacteroidota bacterium
AGCGTTTTCATCATCAAGCCCTGTGATTAAATACGTTGGACTTGATGGAGTTAATGTTTATTTAAATCGTACCAGTGACAAATGGAATTACCAATTTTTAATTGACTTGCTGAAATCCGATACCAGTAAAAAAAGCGACAACATTGATATAAAAAAGATAGACATTTCGCATTTACATTTTGTTCAAATCGATAAATGGGATGGTCAAATCATGGAACTAGATGCGGATAACTTATTATTGAATATAAAATCAGTTCAAGGCAATAAAATCAACATTGACCAAATTAATATCAATAAGCCTTATTATTTGATTCAATCCTTTGACGGATTAAAACCAGTTAAAGCCTCCACTAAAAAAGATCAGAAAATAAAAGCTGCACATAATGAACTTGCCTTTAATCCATCGCATTTAAACATTTATGTAAATGAACTACAAGTAACTAGAGGTAAGGTTTGGATTGAGTATGGATTTCAAAAACCTGTCTCCTATTTTGATGTTGACCATATTAGAATGAATGAAATTAATGCGTCCATCAAACAAGTAAAATTTATTGAGGATACCATTACAGCTAAAGTCGAATCCTTACAAGTAAAAGAAAGGTCAGGCTTTGTCATTAAAAAACTGATCACTAAGTTTAGATTCACGCCTAAAATAATGGAGTTTGACTCCCTATTATTAAGAACCAATAATAGCACTATTGGCAACTATTATGCAATGGTGTATGATAATTTTGGCAATGATTTTCAAAATTATATTAGCAAAGTAGTCATGAAGTCGCATTTAGTTTATGCCAATGTAGCTACTGACGATATCGCCTATTTTGCGCCTGAGTTAAAAAACTTAAATCAAAAAATTAATTTAAGTAGTTATTTTTTAGGTACGGTTGAAGACTTTAAAGCCAATGATTTAACCGCTAAGTACAATAACTCATTTGTAAAAGGTAGTTTTTCAATGAAAGGAATACCTGACATGCGAAAAACTCAAATTGCATTCAATAATGTAAATGCCTTAACCAATTATAATGATTTAAGAAAATGGATACCAAGTTTAAATGAAGTAAAGGAATTTCCTTTTGAAGCCTTAGGTGATTTCCGATTTAAGGGTGACTTTAAAGGCACTTTATATGACTTTGTAACTAACGGAGCCATTTCAACTAAATTAGGCTTAGCTGAAACACAAATAAGGTTGAAATTCCCTGTTACAGGCGAACCAAGCTATGAGGGTTTATTAAATACTTATCACTTTGATGCAGGCAAACTATTTAACCTCGATCAAGTTGGCTTTGTAAACTTTAAGGGTAAAATTGCAGGATCATCTTTTAATCTTGAAAAAATTAAAACAAATATTGACGGCACCATTGATTCCATCGGTTTCAACGGATACACCTACACTAATATCAATACAAATGGATTACTTCAAAAAGGAGCTTATAATGGTTCGTTTAGAATCAAGGATCCCAATATAAATTTCATAAGTAATGTTGAAATTAATTTAAAAAACAAAGTACCTAAATTTAATGCTGTTGGTGACTTATTAAACGCCAATTTAAAAGCCCTTAATATTACCAATAACCAAATTCAATTAACCGGATTATTGGACATCAATTTTGAAGGTGACAATATTGATAATTTCACAGGATACGCTAAATTTTTAAACGGCAAATTCCAGGGCACTGAGTCGGTTGTAAACTTCGACGCATTCTCATTATCATCCAATACGAACAACGGAATTAAATATATTAAATTAGAAAGTGACGATATTCAAGGTAATATTCAGGGGAAATTCAACATTATGCACTTACCCGCAAGTGTTCAATTTTTTATTCAACGATATTTCCCAACCTATATTCCTGCCCCAAAAAATACAACGGCTAATCAACAATTTAGTTTTGAGCTTAAAACAAATTATGTCGAGCCCTATATAAGACTTTTCAATAAGGACATCACTGGTTTTAATAATGTTACACTTAACGCTAGCCTTAATACGGACAAGCAAAACATTCAATTAGATGGGAAAATTCCATTTGCTAGCTTCAAACATAATTTGGCTGACTATGCCATTAAAGATGGAATCATTTCAGGGAAAGGCAATATTGACTCCTTAAAATTAAAAATTGATGCGACTAAATTTAACCTAACGGATAGTTTGAGTTTCCTAAATCCAGTACTACAAATTAAAACAAGCAATGATGTTTCTTTAGTCAGTTTAAACGCGAATAGCGAATCCGTTTTAGGCGAGGTTGCATTTAATGGCTATGTAAATACTTATAATGACGGTATTTCAATTAATTGGCTCCCCTCCTATTTTTTACTAAACCATAAAAAATGGACTATCGCTGATAAGGGTATTGTGAATATTAGAGAAAGTAATACCAGTGCAAGCAATTTTAATTTATCGCAGGGAATTCAAGCCTTTGAATTTTCAAACTCAACTGCTAGTAAAAATACATTACAGGTTGAATTAAAAAATGTAATACTTGGTGACATTACAAAACTATTGTTCCCTTATCCAAAATTGGAAGGTATTACCAACGGCAAAATTGAAATGAAAAACATTTTGTCCAATTTTGAAATGAGTTCAAGTTTGAACTTAGACCAATTTTCATTCAACAATGATTCCATTGGGAAAACCCAAATTAATGCCTCCTATAAACATGCTACAGGAATCGTCCCTTTTAGTATATTTAGTCCAAATACAACTTATAACCTATCGGCTTCAGGTACTTACAATATTAAGGATAGCGTTAATCCTTTAGATGCAAACTTATTTTTAGAACATTCGAAATTTAGTTTAGTCCAACAATTTATTGGTGGCGTACTTACTAATTTAGACGGCCGTGCAAATGGTTATATACATTTTGGAGGCAGAATTGAAAACCCGTATTTATTAGGATCGGCTAGTTTTGATAATGCTTCCTTTGTCGTTGATTACACCAAAGTAAAATATAATATTGATAGCGGCGCAGTAATTAAGTTCACCAATGAAGGAATTGATTTTGGTGAAATGACCGTGTTTGACAGTAAAAATAGAAAAGCAAAATTTAAAGGAAAAATATTGAACCAAGGATTTAAACACTTGGAGTATGATTTGGAAATGAGTAGCCCAAAAATTGAACTCATTAATACTGAAGTTTTAGACAACTCTTACTTTTATGGTAAAGCGGTTGGTAAAGCAGCTATGACCATTAAAGGCCCTGAGGAAAATATTAAAATGTCCATTACAGCTGACGTGAATGATAGCTCTCATATTTATTTACCCAATACCAGCAGTAAAGAAAGTGGAAAATCAGAATACATTATATTTAAAAAATATGGTAAAACTGCAGTTAAAAGCGCCGATATTCCTACCTATAATTTAGTAGTTGACCTCGAAGTAACAGCAAATAATAAAACACAAATTGACGTTGTATTAGAC
>CANETM010000216.1 GCA_947441205.1 Bacteroidota bacterium
ACGCTACCGTTGGTAATTATCGAGTCAAAAAATTTAACCATCACTGGTTGGAGTTCAACAGGTACAAATTTCGGGTTGCCTGGGAAATTCATCATGTATATTGGCACTTTATCATTAATATTTTTTGCTTTGCCATTTATTTGGGCAAAACGATTTAATATGGCTTTTGCAGCTTTATTAATTGCATGGTCATTTAGGAATTTCATGGTTTTATCAACCTGTCTAATGGGGGAGTGCCCACAAAAGCAATTTGCATTATATGCTTGTATTGTTTTATCCTTTGCAATTTTGGTGATGACTTTTTTACCCAAAATAAAAATACCTAAATCAACAAATTCATAAATAAAAAAAGCCTCGTAATACTACGAGGCTTTTTTTATAAAGTAGTTTAAGACAATTTTTTTAATGCCGCTTCGATAATTCCTACCGCTTCTTTAATTTGATCTGCAGTAATAATTAATGGAGGAGCAAAACGAATCTTATCACCATGAGTTGGTTTCGCTAGCAAACCCAAGTCCCTTAGGTGTAAACAAAGTTCCCATGAAACTTCAGGGTCTTTATGATTAATAACAATAGCGTTTAATAATCCACGACCGCGCACTAATTTAATAAGAGGTGAATTTAATTTTTCTATTTCTGATCTCAATAATTGCCCCATGGCTTCCGCATTCTCAGCCATCTTTTCTGACTTCAATACTTCTAATGATTTCATGGCAACTGCGCAAGCCAATGGATTTCCGCCATAGGTCGAGCCATGTTCGCCTGGCTTAATTTGCATCATCACAATATTGTCAGCAAGTACTGCAGAAATTGGTAAAGTACCACCACTCAAAGCTTTTCCTAAAACCAAAATATCAGGTCTAACATTTTCATGATTGCATGCTAACATTTTACCTGTTCTAGCTAAACCAGTTTGAATTTCATCGGCAATAAATAACACATTGTATTTTGTACATAAATCACGAACGCCTTTCAAATAGCCATCGTCAGGTAAAACAACACCCGCTTCTCCTTGAATAGGTTCAACCATAAATGCGGCAACGTTCGAATCTTTTAATTCATTTTCTAAAGCTGCTAAATCATTATAAGGTACTAATCCAAATCCGGGCATGAAAGGCCCAAATCCTTTAAAGCTACTAGGGTCAGTTGATGAAGAAATGGCTGCTAAAGTTCGCCCCCAAAAATTACCTTCTGCAAAAATAATTCTAGCTTGATTTTCTGCAATGCCTTTGACATTGTAGCCCCATCTTCTTGCTAATTTAATTGCCGTCTCTCCGCCTTCAACACCCGTATTCATTGGCAATACTTTGTCGTAACCAAAATACTTTGTGATGTAAGCTTCATATTCGCCCAATAAATTATTGTGAAATGCACGGGAGGTTAATGTTAATTTAGAAGCTTGTTCTTGCAAAGTTTTTACAATTGCTGGATGGCAATGTCCTTGATTCACTGCTGAGTAACCGCTTAAGAAATCAAAATATTTTTTACCATCTACATCATATAAATAAACCCCTTCACCCTTTTCTAATACCACTGGTATTGGGTGATAATTGTGCGCTCCATATTGATCTTCTAGTTCCAAATACTTTGCAGCATTGCCACTAACATCATGATTATTAGTCATTATAATAAATTAAATAAAGTGAAAAAGAAATTTAAACATCAAATGAATGTTCAAATTGAATTAAAACAAATAAGGGTTAGTGCAAATACCCCAAGGGATGATTGAGTAAATCTAAGTTTATAATAAGAATATGCACTTTTTTCATAATGCTAAGTTAAGTTTTTCTGCTTAAAATCCCATATTTGGGCTTACATTCGCAAAAATCATTTTCGTTTGAAACCTTTCGTGTCAATAGTTATTCTAAATTATAATGGTGTAAAATACTTACAGCAGTTTTTGCCGTCTGTATTGGGTACTCAATATGAAAACTTTGAAGTGGTTGTTGCCGATAATGGTTCGACTGATGATTCTATTTCATTTTTAAAATCAACTTACCCAACTGTTAAATTAATTACATCCTCAACAAATGAAGGGTTTGCTGGTGGTTACAATTGGGCTTTAAAACAGATTCAAGCTGATTATTATGTATTGTTAAATTCTGATGTTGAAGTAACGCCTAATTGGATTAGTCCAATGGTTGATATACTTGAATCAGATATGAAAATTGCAGCTTGCCAGCCTAAGTTGTTAGCTCAAAAGGACCCCAATACCTTTGAATATGCAGGGGCCTCAGGTGGATGGATTGATACATTTGGTTACCCTTTTTCAAGGGGAAGAATATTTGATGTATGTGAGCAAGATATGGGTCAATATAATGACGCTATTCCAATTTTTTGGGCATCTGGGGCATCATTGATGATACGATCAAGTGTTTTTCATGAATTATCAGGTTTTGATACTCATTTTTTTGCGCATCAGGAAGAGATTGATCTTTGCTGGAGAATCCAATTGGCAGGTTATAAAATATTTTGTTGCCCAATAGCGAAGGTTTACCACGTTGGCGCTGGTACCTTGCCTAGAGGTGGCAGAAAAGTATTTTTGAATTTCAGAAATAACTTAGTGATGATTTGTAAGAATTTGCCTTTTTCAGAATTAGTGTGGAAACTTCCATTTAGACTAGCATTAGATGCGATTTCAGCTTGGAAAGGTTTGTTGAGTGGAGATATCAGTTTTTTTACAGCCATTGTAAAAGCTCATTTCGCATTATTTAATTTCATAATTAATGGGAAAGTGAAGCGTACTAGACATCTTAAAATTTTAAATTCACTAAATGGGGTATATGCCGGTTCGGTGGTTTACCAATACTTTATAAAAAAGAAGCAATATTTTAATAAAATTGTTCATTAACTAGTTCATAATTACTACTTAGTTGCTATTTTTGTACCCGTAATAACTTAATATGTCACAAGATTTAAATCAACCAGAAGTTTCTAAAGATATTAACTCAAATTGGGTAACATCTTCGAAATTCTTATTCTACGTATCTATTTTTGCAATTTTATCATTGGTAGTAGGCAATTGTACTAAGTTGTTTACAAGTGGGTTCAAGAAGCCAAATCCAGAAGTGCAAACAAGCTCTCAATACAAGCCTGAATATAAATAGAAAAAAATTTTGTTAGAGTGCTTGTAATCCTTATTTTTGCACTCCTAAAAATAGTTCTTGTATAAGCGAAAGTAGCTCATTTGGTAGAGCACGACCTTGCCAAGGTCGGGGTGGCCGGTTCGAGCCCGGTCTTTCGCTCAAAATCCCGAATTTCGGTTCGGGCTTTTTTTTAAGTCTTTGAATAGACGCCTTGGTGGTGGAACTGGTAGACACGCAGGACTTAAAATCCTGTGGGCCGCAACGCCCGTGCGGGTTCGATTCCCGCCTGAGGCACAATCCC
>CANETM010000217.1 GCA_947441205.1 Bacteroidota bacterium
ACCTGAAAGTACTACTAATTTTACTTTACTTTTTTCAGGTCCTTTTAATTTAGAACGAATAGCATCACCCTCCCATTTTTTACCTGATAGTTGAATACTATCATCTGCTTTTAAAAGTATATCCCCCACTTTTAAACCCGCTTTATATGCTGGACCATCCTTCATTACATAGGCTACAAAAACGGAATCACGGCTTTGCTGAAATTCAATACCTATTCCCTTGAAATTTGACATTAATTGTTCATTAACATCAATTAAATCTTCAGGTGTTATATAAACTGAATGAGGGTCTAACTGTGATAAATAATATTCAGCCAATTTATTATTTACGCTATCATTAGCAATATCATCGACATACTTTGAATTTACCAAATTCATGATTTCTTGCATTGGGCTTGCCGAATTCAACTGCAAACTATCAAGGGATAAATTTCCCTTAAAAAAACTGCCAATTCCAATACCTATTACCAACACAACTGCATAGGCAATTGGGGTAAACCATTTTGATTTATTATTTTGTTGCATGTTCATATTCTATCGGCTAAAATTACACTAAAAAGGTTATTTTCACACACAAGAATTAATATATGCGCAAGAATTACATTATAGCTGATAGCGGAGCAACTAAATGCCAATGGACGCTAATTTTAGGTAAAGAAAAAAAATCAATTACTACTATTGGAATAAGTCCTTACTTTTTATCGGAGGAGCAAATGGTCGACAGTATTGTTAAAGGTTTTCAAAAAAAAGTTGACCCGCAAATTATTGATGCCATTTATTTTTACGGAACAGGCTTAAGTAATCCAAAGAATGTAGCTGCAATAAAAAAAGCCCTTAAAAAAGTATTTAAAAACGCAACATTAGATATTCAAACCGATTTAGTTGCAGTGGCTCGTGCTACTTGCCAAACAAAAAAAGGAGTGGCTTGTATTTTAGGAACAGGTTCAAATACTGGATATTATAATGGAAAAGTAATTGCTAAAAATAGCCCTGGCTTAGGTTATGTTTTAGGCGATGAAGGAAGTGGTGCCTATTTAGGGAAAAAAGTTTTACAATATTATTTGTATAAAACATTTGATGAAGAATTAATGCTTTCTTTTGAAAGCAAATACAAGCTAAGTAAAGACCAAATTTTAGATGCCGTTTACAAACAACCGCTACCTAATAGATACATGGCCTCGTTCAGTACTTTTTTATCAGAACATCGCGGCCATTATATGATTGAAAATATTATCGAGGATGGTCTTAATGATTTTTTCTTTACACATTTAAATAAGTTAAACGAGTCATGGTTATACCCTATTTATTTTTCTGGTTCCATTGCTTATGTTTTCAAAGATGTTATTAAACAATTAGCAACAGGATACGAACTTGAAGTTGGCAAGATTATAAAATCACCAATGGATGGTTTAATTGAATATCACAAGCCCAAAAAATAATATTAGGCATGCATGAGATTGAACCATATTATCATTGGAGACATTTATATATGGCCGAGGAAGATCCATTATCTCCTTTTTTTGGACAAACCTATAGCGAATTTGAATTCTCACAAACCGTATACAACTATTACATACACCCCCAATGGGATGAAATTGGAAGCAAAACATTGTACCTTAAAATTATTTATGCTGATTATGAAATGGGGTTTGCCATCATTGAAATGATTGGCGAATGGAATGATGCGATCGAAAATGATATCATGACGCTAAAACGTGAAATACTTGAAAAATTAATGGACGAGGGCATTTACAAATACATTCTTATTGCCGAAAATGTTTTTAATTTTCACAATGGCGACCGTGATTACTATGAAGAATTATATGAAGAGCTTTCTGACGAAAACGGATGGGCTGTTATGGTCAATATGCATCAAGCATCTCAGCATGATTTCCTACAAAAAAAATTAAATAGATATATTGAGCTAATGGAATTTGAAAAATGGCGCACTTATAAACCAGAAGACTTTTTTTTATTAATTGACAAAAGACTAAGTGACCGCTTATCTCTTTAACAAACTAAAACACCAAGTCCTCATATGCTCCCTGCAATTCTCTATAAGCATGGTCGTCTTTAGCTAATTTTGCTGCAGCCATACCTTTTTCATACCATACAATTGCTGCGTCTGGATCTTGCAGTTTTTCTAAAGTTTTGGCCAAATGATAATAGGAACCAATATAATCAGGGGTTTCCATTAAAATTTGAATGAATAAATCCCGCGCTTTAATATCCTCCCCAATTTTGATATATTCCAACGCTAATGCGTGTCTAAGAAAGTTGTCTTTAGGCTGTTGATTCAAAAATGCTGAAATTTTATCAATTCGATTCATCTTAATTAAATTTTAAGCAAATTATGGTAAAAAACTACCTTATATTTGCATTAGTTGCATAAACAACTATTATTATAAAATCAAAATTTGCAATCATGAAGATCTTAGTTTGTATCAGCAAAACCCCCGACACGACTGCTAAAATTGCTTTCGTCGAAGGTAATACAAAGTTTGATGAAACAGGAGTACAGTGGATCATTAATCCTTACGACGAATGGTACTCATTGGTAAAAGCCATTGAATTAAAAGAAAAGGACCAAAGTGTTATTATACATTTAGTAACAGTGGGTGGTGCCGACACTGAACCGATTATTAGAAAAGCACTTGCACTGGGGGGTGACGAAGCAATAAGAATCAATAATGTAAGCAACGATTCATTAACAGTAGCACAGGAAATTAGTGCGGTTGCAAAGGAAGGTGCATATGATTTAATATTTACTGGAAAAGAAACAATCGATTATAATAGTGCAAGTATTGGCTCAATGCTTTGTGCGTTGTTAGATTTAAATTTTATTTCAGCTGCCACAAAATTAGACCTAAATGGAAATACCATTTCAGTTACTAGAGAAATTGAAGGTGGTGAAGAAATAAGTGAATGCAATTTACCTGCAATTGTAAGTTGCCAAAAAGGAATGGCAGAACAAAGAATTCCAAATATGCGTGGTATTATGGCTGCAAGAACTAAGCCTTTAAAAGTAGTAGAGGCAAGCGTTACGCAAGCAACCACAACTATTAAACAATTTAGTTTACCCCCTACAAAATCAGGTGTGAAACTGGTTGACCCTGCTAACATGGATGAGCTAGTAAGATTATTAAAAGAAGAAGCCAAAGTAATTTAACTCATCAAAGCGTAAACAAATATCAATCATCCCAATTAATTTAAAACTATGGTACTAATATATATTGATCAAGATAATCAAGAAATTAAAAAAGCATCTTATGAAGCCATTTCATATGGTAGTGCTTTAGCAAAACAATTAGGTACAAGTGCAGAAGCCTTAGTATTAGGAACTGTAAATGATGATTTAACAACTCTTGGCAAGTACGGTGCTTCT
>CANETM010000218.1 GCA_947441205.1 Bacteroidota bacterium
ACCACGGAAATACCAGGGTTGATTATTTTTACCAGTCATTTCTAAAAAATTTCCCTGAGAAGTTTGTAGATGAAAATATATTCAGATATCCTGGTCCTATCCCCTTTTCAAAAGAAACGGCTGTGCTAATGCTTGCTGATTCGGTTGAGGCAGCATCAAGAAGTTTAAAAGAGCCTGATGAGTCAAGCATTAGTGATCTTGTTGAGCGCATCATAGATTATAAATTAAATCAGGATCAGCTCAATGACAGTGACATAACCCTGAAAGATATAGATACCATTAAAATGATTTTTAAAACCATGTTAATGGGTATTTATCATGTTCGAATTGAATATGTTATTGACACCTAATTACGTAATTCACAGAATTTCAAAGCTTTATACGCTTCAATACAGGACTTTCATCAAAAAGTATAAATAAAAAGCATATTCATTGAAAATATTTTTTGACAGCCTTTGTGAATTACTATATTTGCATCCTCGAAAGGGCTTTTTTTGTTTCAACAAAGAGATGCGAGTTGACCGAAAGGAATCCCGAAAGTTCGGTACTAAAAGTCAGATAAAGCAAGTTTATGAAATGTAGTAAATAAAGTATAACGGAGAGATGCCTGAGTGGCCGAAAGGAACAGTTTGCTAAACTGTCGTACTGGCAACGGTACCGAGGGTTCGAATCCCTCTCTCTCCGCAAAAAATGCTATCCGCCTTAGGCGGTTGGCATTTTTTGTTTCTAGCGTTGCAAGCATAAATTGATCACTTGGAAGCCTGATGAGAAATTAGCGATTTGTCATCAGGAAACTTGGCGGAGAATATAAATTAAAATTATATTTCTTTATCCTTTTGTCATTATTATGAAACCTTCTACTATTTAGGAACTAAAGAGTCAAAAATCCTTTGTAAATCTACAAAACAATTTCAAAACTCACCAATTAAAAAATCTTTATAAACAAAAAAGCCCGAAATTATAAATTCGGGCTTTTTAAATGTATAGAAAACAAAAGTTTACTCTACGTAGAATGTACCTCTCATTACTGCTGAGTGCCCAGGAAAAGTACAAATGAATTCATACACGCCTTTTGCTGGAGCAGCAAACTCAATAGTATCTGATTGACCACCACCAATCAGTTTAGTATGAACTATGACTTCAGTGGCACCAGCAGGAATGTAATTGGTATCTTTTGCCTGCATGGCTTTAGTAGCAAAATCAGATACAATTGTACCTTGCGCAAGTAAAGCCCAGTTATGACCCATGGCCTCTTTTGCTAATTTACCGGTATGAACCAGCGTTAACTTAACTGTCTGACCTTCCTTTACTTTAATTTCAGCAAGATCATATTTCATATCATCACCTGCATTAATGGTAATTGATATTTCCTTTTCTATTGTAGCTACTGGAGCTTCCTGAGCCACGGTATCTGTACCTGTGCTCTCTGCTTTTTCTGTATTACTATTGCATGAAGTAAATGCAAACATCGCAACAGTGACAAATAAACTTAACTTTTTCATATAATTTAATTGTGGTTAATAGTAATTAATAGGGCAAAAGTAAACACTTGTGAAACGACCTTGATCGGCTAAATGTCAATTTAATGATTCAGGGTAATTGTATTGTAAAATATATTCTGATTTATATAATCAGCAGATATTAAAACGACAAAGACGAAAATTAATGAGATAAATTTTCCGAATTCAGTAAAAAACGTCCGATTAGATAATTGAGATTATTTTTAAAATGTTTATGAGTATTCCTAAATTTGAGTTATTCACTCTCTCCGAACCATTAAATTATTTTTGTATCTGTTCAATTTACCTACTTTCCCTTTTTGACTCTTGAATAACCCTTCAATCGTTTCTTCAGTTCGCCTTCCAAAGCATGGGCGTCAGTTCGAACTGGCACTTTCTGTGTGTTTTAAAATTGAAAACCTACTTTAAACATTAACATGCTACCTCGTAAGGAGTAGTTAGAGTTAATAAGATAATTGTTAGAATAACTGTAACTAGTGTAAGATTTGACATCGAAAATATTAGCCAATGTTACTGAAAAATCTAGTTTTGGCTTCAATATTTTTTTTTGTAACATAGCATCTACGAAATAATAATTTACAGGATCAAGATTATTGACATTATTATAATAATGTTCGAAAATTAATTTTGCCGTATAATCCTTAGGCATAAAAATATTCAAAGCAAAGTTTTGATTTAAAAATGAAATTGGATCATAAATAGTCTGTAAACTACCCTGTTTACCTACATTGTTATATCTTGTTAAGTCAAGTGTATGGGTAAGCGAAAAAGCTTTATTCATTCTAGTGTTGATTTTTGTTCCAAACCCTATTATTTTGCTTTCAATATCTGTTAAGGCATCCTGCTGCATTAACCTAGAAGTATTGATATCATAATTCAAACTAAAATCAATATTAGTTTTTAAAGCTAAGTAATACTTATTGATGCTTGCAATTACGCTTAAATTAGTAGACGGATTTTTTTGCAGAATGGCTTTTTGGGTAATTAAAGACTGATCGAACTTGGTTGCTAGCAGAATATTATTAGAAGTATTAGAATACCTAATATTAAAATTTGCAAAAATGGCATTTATAACATTCTTATAATTTAAAGCATAATTAATGTTTTTACTATTGGTTTTGTAAAGTGGTACATCGCTATTAATCAAACTTCGATAATTCTGCAAAATATAACTTGGATTAGCCTGATAATTAGCATTATTATTGGTATAGAAGCTTAGATTAGTATCCCAAAATACATTAATTATATACCTTAAACTTAGATTTGGATTAATAAATAACTCATCCGCAGTTTGTGTTATATTTCGCCCATTATTGCTTAGTTTATTGAAATTGATATTTAGGCTAAGCTGTCCAGAAAACATATTATCACTAAATGATAAAGATGCCTCATCGTAAATTTTCAATAGGTTTCTATCAATTGTATTTTTGAAATCTCCAATTGCAGGAAAAGTAAATTCATTCTTAATAAAGTTTAAGTCATTACTTAGTTTTTGAAACTTGAGTAATAGACCAATCTTATTGTTAAAATTTAATGTGCTGAGCTTTTTTCCATATGATACTGAATTGTTGCTAAAAAATTCTTTTAAATGTGCAATTTGAAGATTTTCATCAAAAGATTTTCCATCATTGAAAAGGTTATTGTATTGCCCTGGCGTAATGTTTAATCTTTGTGGTAAATTGGTATAGCTTGTGAATGATTTTATACCTAACAAGTTGTTTTTTATATTAACAATACCGTTTAAATCATTAATAAGATTTATAAACGGGTTTCTTAAAGTTTGATTTATATCAACTGAAGAAATAAAATCTCTTTCATTACTCCATATCCGTTGAAATTTTAAGGTGTTC
>CANETM010000219.1 GCA_947441205.1 Bacteroidota bacterium
AGCGGTTAAGAAAGAAAATTTTACCATATGTTTTATTCGACTCAACGAAAATAGTTATCTTTCAACCCTTAGAACTAAACTGACTTGGGGTTTAGATAAAAGAAATTAATGCATGCGTAGAATTCAGCTCATATTATTATGCTCAAGTATGTTGTTCGCAATAGGCTTGTCAGCGCAGCATATTTCCCTGGTTGAAAACAAGGGAGAGGTAGGTATAATGGGGGGTGTTTCATTTTATAGAGGGGATATTGCAAATGATGTATTGTTTTACAAGCCTAATTTTGGTGCATTTTATAAGAAACAATTGAATGACTACATTGGCTTAAGGCTTAATTATGAGTACATTTCAATTGGTGCCAATGATATTCAGTCCTCCAATTTTTACAACTTTAAAAGAGGTTTATATTTTACACGTGTATCACATGATGTAAGTTTGATGGGGGAATTCAACTTTTTAAGATTTTTAAACAAGAATCGTAATTATAGCTTTACCCCATACCTTGGATTTGGTGTAGGAGCATGGAAATCAATTAATGGCTCGACTAATTTAGACACGCCAAGTACACAAAGAACCTTTCTTTTCCCATTGAATTTTGGTTTCAAATATAATGTTACTGGCAACTTTAATATTTTTGGTGAGGTAACCTACCGCTTTACCACTTCAGATAAAATCGACTATTTCGCCGACGACACCCGTCGCATTCCTGATGGATTTAAATATGATTTACAAGCCAGTTCATCGGGAAATGACCAATATTTTAGTACAAAAATGGGTATTTCTTACAATTTTGTATCCATTTATGGTCCAGATAAGCCCAAAAAGAGCAAAAAAGGACTATTCTCCAAAAAACAAGTCGATAAAAATAATTCTTCCACCAAGAAGGGGCTATTTGGCTTTTTTAAACGTAAATAAGCCGGGGTATTTTCTTATTTTTGCAATATGGAAACATTGGATATGAGTAGGCTCCCAAAACACATTGCTATTATTATGGATGGGAATGGAAGGTGGGCAAAGGAGCAAGGACAGGATCGCTTATTTGGTCATTATCACGGAGTTATCAGTGTGAGAAAAGTGGTGGAAGCAGCTACTGAGATAGGCATCCAATATTTGACTTTATATGCTTTTAGTACTGAAAATTGGGATCGCCCTGAGCCAGAAGTGACTGGATTAATGACCCTATTTGTCGAAACCATTGCCAAAGAAGTACCAGATTTACACAAAAATAACATAAAATTAGCCTTTATTGGTAACCTTGAGATGCTGCCAAATGAAGCTAAATTGGCTTTGTCCAATGCAACTCAACAAACGGCAAATAACACTGGATTAACCCTGATTATTGCCTTGAGTTATAGTGGGAGGTGGGAGTTAATTGAAGCCACAAAAAAAATAGCACAAAAGGTAGTGAGTGGTCAATTAAATATGGATGAAATTACTGATACTGTTTTTTCTGATAACCTTGCTAGTAAAGGGTTACCTGATCCTGAACTCATGATACGAACAAGTGGTGAATATCGAATTAGTAATTTTTTACTATATCAATTGGCATACGCTGAATTATACTTTACAGACACTCGATGGCCTGAATTTAGAAAGGAGCATTTAGTTCAAGCCCTTCTTGAATATCAGTCGAGGGAAAGAAGATTTGGAAAAACAAGCGACCAAATCAATCAATTATAATTAATTTTAATACGTTTTATTTTGTTATTTAACAAAGACTTTGAAATATTACGAGTAATTTGCGACACTTTTAAAACCAAAATGTTTAGCCCCAAACAGATGCAGAAATTTCTCCCATTTATTATAGGTACCTTATGCTTCGTTTTATTCACAAATGCTAGTGTTGGGCAGGATGCACCCGTTAAAGATTCTGTTTCACAAATCAACGTGAAATTGATCGAAATATTTAATCAAAAAAATCCTACAAAATATAAAATTAGAAACATCAAGGTTATTGGAAACCAAAACTTTGATGAAGCTTTATTATTGTCTTTATCTACCATTAATGTGGGTGATGAAGTGACCATTCCGGGGGGTGACAACTTTGGTAAAGTGATTCATAAACTAATGGATCAAAATTACTTTAGTGATGTGAGCATTTATCTTACCGATGTTCAGGAAAATTTAATTGATATTGAAATTAATGTAGTTGAAAGGCCTAGGTTGTCTAAATTCAGTTTTGTGGGTATTCGAAAATCTGATAATGATGAATTATCGGGTAAAACAGGATTACTACCTAACAGAGTTGTAACTGAAAATATGAAAATAACGGCTGTTGAAGGCATTAAAAAGTTTTACGCAGAAAAAGGTTTTCAGGATGTAAAAGTAACCATTAGAGAAAAGAGGGATGCTTCCAGAAAAAATAATTTATTACTAGACTTTGTTGTTAACAAAGGTCCAAGAGTACGCATTAATAATATCAATTTTGGAGGCAATTTAATTGAGGAAACTAAGCTTAAAAAAAGTTTGAAGGAAATACATGAAAGGCCTAGGCTTACTTTATTTCCAATCAATGATAAGGCCATGATTGTAAAGACAACTCCTTATACTTTTCAACAGTATTTAAGCGAGAAGGGTTTTTTAACATTTACAAAAACCAGGAAATTTTTAAATCCTTATGCAAGGATTTCTTTTTCTTCGGCAAAATTTTCTCCCAAAAAATTAGACGAGAGTAAAGAGAATCTTTTAAATTATTATAATACTTTAGGTTATAGAGATGCTGATATTGAAAAGGATACAGTTTATCACAATGCTGCTGGCAATTTAAATATTGACATGCAATTAAAGGAAGGTAAAAAGTATTACTTTGGAAATATTACTTGGAGAGGAAATACAAAATATCCTGATTCCTTATTAACAGCAATATTGAATATTAAAAAAGGGGCTATTTATAATCGTGAAACACTTTTTAATAAATTAGGAAAAACACAAACAGCCGAAGGAGGTGACATTAGTGGTTTATACCAGGATGATGGCTATTTATTTTTCGCAGTTGATCCTATTGAAACAGCTGTTTACAATGATACCATTGATTATGAAATTAGACTAAGAGAAGGTCCACAAGCAACCATTAAAACAATTCGCATTACGGGTAATGAAAAAACAAAAGACTTTGTTATTCGTCGTGAAATTCGAACCATACCAGGTGATAAATTTAGCCGTACCTTGTTAATTCGTTCTCAACGTGAAATTGCACAGTTAAACTTTTTCGATCAAGAAAAAATCAGACCAGAACCTGTTCCCAATCCCGAAGACGGAACTGTTGACATTAACTATAGTGTGGAAGAAAAATCAAGTGATCAATTGGAATTGAGTGCAGGCTGGGGAGGTTTTATAGGTTTAA
>CANETM010000220.1 GCA_947441205.1 Bacteroidota bacterium
ATTTTTTGAATCTTTAAAAACATATGAATTCAGGTTGATTGTTGCAGTTGTATTATTGTACAATTCAATCCAATCTCCTGCATTATTGACTGGACTACTATTATTATAATTAAATTCACTGATAATTAATGGCTCTTCACAGGGCGAATAGGCTTCTCCAGGCGAACCTCCAATACAACCGCAAAACCACGATAGTGAATCTAAAGGAAGTAGTGTAATATTTTTATTTTCTAAGGTTCTGCCCCAACCATCAGCACATTTCGGATACGGTGATTCATCAGTGTACACAGCAGAAACTCGAATATTTTCAAAGGGATTATAAAGTTTAATAGAATCCCATTTATTACTCCAAACGAAGCCCGTTCCTCCCACAAAATTACTTACTTGTGGGTACATTTGACTAAAAAGATTTGTGTTTTCACAAACGACTAAATAAGCTCCAGGATTTAGAATAGTCTGGTCTTCAAAGGTAAATTTATCCCAGTAGTTTTTTGATTTTATTGACCAGGCTGTTAAATCGATTGGAGCAGTCCCAAAGTTGTGTAATTCTATCCAGTTTCCTCCATCAAGAGTTGGGTCAGGATTATAATTAATTTCAGAAATTGTAATTTTTTCTTGTTTTGGGGATCCTGAAAAATGAGCTCTAAATAAATCATTATTTTGAATATTAATTGTTATACTTTCTTCAGTATAATTTAAAAGAGAAAGTGTTAAGTTTTCGTCCCAATGTTGAAAGGTGTATCCAGGGTTTGCAATTGCAGTTATTTTGACAGGATTTCCATTGAAATATACGCCTGTCCAAGGTAGATTTTCAGGTACGATTGTGGAGATTTTTATATATCCTGCTCCAACTGGAAAAACATCCAATGTTACATCAACTTTATTTACTAAATTGTACTCACTAACTATTTGATCTCTCACAAAGTCGTTTCTGTTGGCAAACTGATCTAAATGCGTGTTATGAATATTAGTGTAATTACCCATGTTGCTGTTTCCAGTCCAAAGTAATAATGATCTAGGATAATCAACTAATAGCTCGTTGTACATGCTGTCAATTATTCCTTGGTAATGATCTGCTTGAAATGTAGTATTCATTAAATCTGCATAACGATTGATAAAATAGTTTTTGAATTTTGGATTTTGAATAAGACCATTGTAAATATCCCAGAAAGGAGTTCCTTGACTTTGGTTTTCAAACCAGTCAAACATATTTGATGTGTAATTTGTCCAGCCACCAAGTCCCCATTCTAAGTCTTGAAGAAAAAAGCGCCATTTATTATCAAAAGTTCTCGTTCTGGCCATTTTCATATTATTGTAAATCCAATCGGCATTTCCAAACCAATTTTCACCGGCCATATAGTCTGTAAAATTGAAAAGATCTAAGCGTTTATGACATTCATCAAAATAATTAGGTAGATAGGGATTTGTATTTGCAATATAATCCCGCATAGAATAAAAAGATGTGTTTGAACCTTTAACAGTCCTAATAACTCCTGCGCCATAAAAGTAGCTTACGGATAAGAGATCAATACTGTCTCTGTCGTTTCCATAGTTATTTTCGAAGTAGCCTTCATTTGCTTTTTCTCTAAGTTCGTAAACTCCAAAATATGCGCCATTAAGAAATACAACAGCAGGTGTGTAAGCTTGAGAATTTACATTTGTTTTACTCATTATTCGATTGAATGTAGCATCTCTTTGTGGGTATTGATTCCAGAAATTACTTCCGTTTCGTATATACAAAGCATAATAATCAGTAATAAATGGTTTTTGAGGGATAATTGGATAATGTACTGGTTTTCCTTCACCAAATACAGTATTTGCTGGTTCTATTGTGACGCTGTGTTGTGGATTTGAACGACTTCCTCCAGCCCCTCCATCAGGTTTTACAGATGATCGTGTTTCAAATTTTTTGATTCCATTTTTATCAAAATACTCTACAATACAAGGTTTTTTCCAATCTGTCCACCAGTTGTCAAAAATACCATTAGCACCATATAAATCTGCGGAATCAATCGAAAGTGATACAATTGGAAGTTCAAAATCTTCCGCAAATAAAAAAGTCTCGCCTGCAATGATACTAGGCAATAAATTTGCACCAACAGACGAAAAACAGGTGACTTTTAAAACAGTATTCGTATTGATACTGATTGGGCCAGTAACAAGCGCTGAATTTACTTTAGGATTTGAGCCATTTGTTGTGTACCGTAAAATTCCGTTAGATACAGAATTATTTATAACAGAAACAGAAATCGGACCTTGAAAAACACCTCCTATATTTACAATTGTTGGTTGCTTTTCATAACCATTGTATGCTAAAGCACTATTATTTGAAGTATTTGGTGTAGGAATTGAAAATATAGAAATGTTGTTGCTTCCATTTGGAAACTTACCACAAGACATGTTTGGTTCTAAATCTGAAACTACTAAGGAATCTATTAAGACTCCAACAGGATTTGATAAGTAGAGCGTTTCCCCAACTGTACTGATGGAAAAATTTGCTTCTAAATTTGTACCGAAAGATGTTGCAAAGTATGGGTGAACAGTATTATTGTAGAATATATTTGATTGATTAAACCCAAAGCTTAAATATGGTTTACAAGTCAGGTCGGACGAGTTTGCATTTACGTTATGTAATTCTATTGCCAAAACATTTGTACCTATTACGAGTGCGGATTGAAGCACATTAATATCTATATCAAAAGAGGAAATCGCTCCTCCTTGTGGAAGTGTAGCTTCATGGTCTGAGGAAAATTCATTCCATAAAGGCGGTGTCCCCATAAGTCCAGCACGTGCTATTTCAACGCCGTTAATGTATGCAACAAATCCATCATCATAATCAATGTCTAAAAGTGCTTCACTGATTGCTGTTATATTTGTACATTGAAATGTAATTCGAGAGTAAATTGTTGTTATTGGAGCAGTTAATACTGTGGCGTCATCTCCATCTCCGAATCCGATACTTGAAGTACCATTTAACCAGGAGCTGCTGTTAAATGAGTTGCTTTTCCAATTAGGAATTTCTGCAGTGGGTATTTTGTATTTCCAGGTGCTTTCTGCAAAAACGGCTGTTTCATAATGATTAACTAGATTAATAGCATTATTCCCAGTGGCAAATACTGTTGAAAAATTTAGCGCTCCAATTGAAGTAGTAGGAAAAACCCATTTCATTAGATTGCTTGGATCATCGCTTAGTCCATACCCTGAAATATTTGCAGAGGAAGAACTTGCATTGTAAATCTCAATCCAATCTGGGCTATCTCCGTTCGGTAATAAAATAGTATTTCCATTTGAATTACTCGCCTCATTGATTTTAAATTGCCCAAAA
>CANETM010000221.1 GCA_947441205.1 Bacteroidota bacterium
GCAGTAGTCAGAACAGGTATTTATAATGGATTAGAAGTATATGGAGTTACACGGGGTTATAATGGAATGATTGAGGACGACATTTTCAAAATGGACTCTAAATCAGTTGCTAATATTATACAAAGAGGTGGTACTATTTTAAAAACAGCAAGAAGTAAAGACTTTTTCACTCCCGAAGGACGTCAAATTGCCTATAATAATCTTAAAAAAAGAGGCATTAATGGCATCGTTGTCATAGGTGGTGACGGTAGTTTTAAAGGAGCTCAAAAGTTTAGTAACGAATTTGATATTCCATGTATTGGCTTACCAGGCACTATTGATAAGGACATTGCAGGTAGCGATTTCACCATTGGATTTGATACTGCTGTAAATACTGCCGTTGAAGCCATTGATAAAATTAGAGACACAGCGGATGCCCATGATCGCTTATTTGTTGTAGAGGTAATGGGTCGTGATGCTGGATATATTGCTTTACATAGCGGTATTGCTACTGGTGCTGAGAATATTTTAATACCAGAATCAAAAACGGACATGGAAGCTTTAGTAAGTTCACTTACTGAAAAAGAGAAAAGAAAAAAATTAGTAAACCTGATTGTAGTTGCAGAAGGTGACGAGTTTGGTGGGGGTAATGAAGTGGGTGATTTTTTAAAACAAAGATTACCAAATGCTGATATTCGTGTTTGTATTTTGGGACATATTCAAAGAGGTGGTGCACCAAGTTGTTTAGACCGTTTAATCGCTAGCCGAATGGGTTATCACGCTGTTGAGTGTTTATTAAATGGTACACACAATGTAATGGTAGGTATTGAAGACAATAAAATGAAATACACTCCTTTGGATAATGCAGTAAAAGCAAAACAAAAAATTTCAGAAGAATGGTTAAGAATTGTAAAGATTCTTGCAAGCTAATTTCAGCAAAATAAAAATTAATAATAACACAAAAAATAAAATGAGCGAACAAAACTTAAAGCAAATTCACCATAGAACAAAAATCGTAGCTACAGTAGGTCCAGCATGTGAAACATATGATCAATTAAAAGCCTTGGTAATTGCGGGTGTAAATGTTTTTAGATTAAACTTT
The DNA here is from genome assembly GCA_947441205.1 of Bacteroidota bacterium. Taxonomy (GTDB): domain Bacteria; phylum Bacteroidota; class Bacteroidia; order Chitinophagales; family Chitinophagaceae; genus Sediminibacterium. Next base: position 1,082 of record CANETM010000221.1, read on the forward strand.
TCACATGGTAGTCACGAAGACAAGAAAAAAATTATTGACAATATTCGCGGAATTAATAAAGAATTAGGTTTAACAGTTGCGATTTTAGGTGATTTACAGGGTCCAAAATTAAGAGTTGGTGAAATTGAAAACAATCGATTAGAAGTAAAAGAGGGTGATGTACTTACATTAACAAATGAAAAGTGCATTGGTACCATGGAAAAAATATATGTATCCTACCCTAACCTTGCAGGTGATGTGGTTGTAGGCAATACCATTATGATTGACGATGGTAAAATTGAAGTAAAAGTAAAAAGTGTTGAAGCAAATAATGATGTGAAAGTAACCGTGTCATTAGGTGGCATTATTTCTTCAAAAAAAGGATTGAATTTACCAGACACTAAAATTTCACTTCCAGCTTTAACTGAAAAGGATTTAATTGATGCTGAATTTATAATTAAAGAAGAATTGGATTGGGTAGCTTTAAGTTTTGTGAAGCGTGTTGCTGATATTGAAATGTTAAGAGAAATTCTAAACAAGCATAAAAGCAAAGCTAAAATTATTGCAAAAATTGAAATGCCTGAAGCAATCGTAAATCTAAGAGATCTTATTGTTGCGAGTGATGGTATCATGGTTGCCCGTGGCGACTTAGGCGTTGAATTACCAGTTGAAAAAATTCCTTTAATTCAAAAAGAGATCATTAAAAAATGTATTCATAGAGCGAAGCCTGTAATTGTTGCAACGCAAATGATGGAATCGATGATTGACCGTGTAAAACCTAACCGTTCAGAAATCACCGACGTTGCCAATGCGGTAATTGAAGGTGCTGATGCGGTAATGTTAAGTGGTGAAACTGCTACTGGTCAATTCCCAGTATTAGTTATTGAAACCATGCGTAAGATAATTTCAGAGGTAGAGCAATATGGTTACAACTATAATAGATCAGAGGATTTAAAACCTCAACCACACTCTCCTTCTTTTATTAGTGACGCTTTATGCTACAATGCATGTAAGTTAGCAGAGGATGCAAATGCACAAGGTTTAGTGGGTACGACACAAAGTGGTTACACAGCGTTTATGCTAAGTAGCTTCCGACCAAAATCTCCATTATTCATATTTACAAAAGAAAAAAGTTTAGTGAATCAATTAAGTTTGAGCTGGGGTGTAAAAGCATTTTATTACGACAAGGAAGAAAGCTTAGATAAAATAATCACAGACCAAATTCAATTATTAAAAGGAAGTGGATTTTTGAAAAAAGATGATATCGTTGTTAATACAGGAAGTACACCAGTACAATTGCATTTACCAACAAATATGATTAAGATAAATAAAGTTGACTAATTTAAAAACGCTCCCTCAAAAAGAGCGTTTTTTTTTGTATATTTATATTATAACATTGAAACGATTGCTATGCTAGAATCATTTGAAAAAGTACCGGTTAAAATTTTCAAAAACCCTACTGAAGGGTCTAATGCTTTAGCCGCTCAAATTGCAACCTTAATAAAAGAAAAACAAGCACAGGGATTACCATGTATTTTAGGAATGGCAACAGGTGCTACCCCTATTCATTTGTATAAAGAATTAGTTCGATTACATAAGGAAGAAGGACTTAGTTTTAAAAACGTAATCACAATTAATTTAGACGAGTACTATCCTATTCCACGAAGTGCTTATCAAAGTTATTGGAGCTTCATGCATAGGCATTTATTTGATCATGTTGATATTGATCCTAAAAATATTCATCTTCCAAATTCAGAATGGAATAAAGAGGAAGTAAAAGAAAGCTGTTTAGCTTACGAGCAAACCATTGAAAAAATTGGAGGAATTGATTTACAAATATTAGGTATCGGTAAAAATGGTCATATTGGATTTAATGAACCAGGTTCAAGTTTTCATTCAAAAACAAGAATCATTCATTTGGATCATCAAACAAGAATGGCTAACTTATATGAATGGCATGATTTGAGTAAGGTGCCGAAATTAGCTATTACAGTGGGTATTGGCAGTATCATGAAAGCTAAAAAAATTGTTTTATTAGCATGGGGAAATAAAGCTGATATCGTTGCAAAAGCAGTTGAAGGTGATATCACGGAACAAGTACCAGCAAGTGTATTACAAAACCATGATGATTGTACTTTTATCATTGATGAATATGCTGCAGTTGAACTTACACGTCATAAAGCACCTTGGTTAACAGGAACAACCGATTGGACTCCACAAATGATTAAAAAAGCAGTAATCGAATTAGCGTTAAAA
>CANETM010000222.1 GCA_947441205.1 Bacteroidota bacterium
TGAAGTTTATAATAGTTCATAACTTGATCAATATTGAAAGGGTTATAAACTGCACCAATGCCTTCCAATTTTCGTTGAAGTGTGTATTTACCTTCTTCTGCAATTATCTTTTTTTCCTCTCTTAAAGCATCCTTGATGCTATTTTTTGCTTTTGCGGTTACAACACTATTCAACCAATCTTCCGATGGCTTTTGTTTGTTGCTTGTAATTATTTCAATTTGATCACCACTTCTTAACTTATGGCTAATAGGTACCAATTTATGATTGACTTTTGCGCCTATACATTTTGATCCAATCGCAGTATGTATGTAAAATGCAAAGTCTAATGCTGAACTATTGGTTGGCAACATTTTCACATCCCCTTTGGGTGTATAAACATAAATTTCCTCTGCTAAAAAGGAGGTTTTAAAATCTTGCAAAAAATCAATACCACCTTCATCCTGATTTCCAAGTGCCTCTCTAATTTGCATGAACCATTTATCAAAACGATCCTCACTTTGATTCCCTTCCTTGTACTTAAAGTGAGCTGCTAAACCTTTTTCAGCAATCTCGTTCATTCTTTTGGTTCTGATTTGAACTTCAACCCATTTTCCTTGTGGACCCATTACCGTTGTATGCAAAGCCTCGTATCCATTACTTTTTGGGTTGCTTAGCCAATCCCTCAGCCGTTCGGGTGAAGGCAAATATTCATCTGTAATTAAGGAGTATACTTTCCAACACTCTTCTTTTTCTTTTTCAACCGGGGCATCTAATATTACTCTGATCGCAAATAAATCATACACTTCCTCGAAGCTAACTCCCTTCTTTTTTATTTTATTCCAAATAGAATGAATACTTTTTGGACGTCCATAAATTTCAAAATCAAATCCTGTTGAAGCTAATTTTTCTTTTAAAGGTCGAACAAACTCATTTATATATTTTGTTCTTTCTCTTTTTGTTTCTGCTAATTTTTTCGCAATTTCTTTATAGGTATCTGACTCCAAATATTTCATGGATAAATCCTCCAACTCTGTCTTAATATTATACAAACCCATACGATGAGCAAGGGGAGCATACACCCAAATTGTTTCCGATGAAATTTTAAGTTGTTTGTCTTGCTTCATGGAGTCCAGGGTACGCATATTGTGCAAACGGTCGGCAAGCTTAATTAATATGACTCTTGGGTCGTCGGTAAGGGTTAATAAAATTTTCTTGAAATTTTCTGCTTGCTGGCTACTATTCGTATCCATCACCGTTGAAATTTTTGTTAACCCATCGACAATTTTTGCAATCTCAATGCCAAACTCATTTCTTATATCATCCAATGTAATATCAGTGTCTTCAACGGTATCATGAAGTAAAGCACATATTGTACTTCGTACGCCAAGTCCAATTTCTTCAACACAAATCATGGCAACAGCAATGGGGTGAAATATATAAGGCTCACCACTTTTTCGGCGCATTGTTTTATGTGCATTGGTGGCCATTTCAAATGCCGTTCTTAGTAATTCTTTATCTCCTTTTTTAATTTTTGGCCTAAGCGCGCGAGACAATGCACGATACTGTCGAACAATTTCTTTTTTTTCTTGTTCTACATCAAGATTGTAGTTGTTTACAATTATTGGGGTGATATCGTTTTCAGTATATTCCACTTGTTACGAAATTACGTAAAACCACATGATTTTTACAAACAACAGCTAGATATTGTAACTTTGTTCACCTATGCCTTCCACGCCATACACAACCATGTTTAAAGGAGCACTTTTAAAAAGAGTTTTTTCTTTTATTGGTCCCTTTCGCTATATATTTTTAGGGAACCTTATATTGGCTATTTTATTGGCATTTGCTACTCCTGTAAGACCTTATCTAATTCAATTAACTGTAAATATTTCGATTGGCAAACAAGTTGATATTCCCAATTGGGTTCATTTTTTCTTACCTGTTAGTGCTTTCAGCCAAACGGTTAAATTAATTATTGCCATTACGCTATTTCAAGTTGTTTTTATATTGATTGAAACAATCATGCGTTTCTTTTTCTCTTTTGGAATGGCTTGGTTAGGTCAACAAGTGGTTAGAGATTTAAGAAATACAGTTTATGATAAAATTATGCATTGGGAAATGCGTCAGTTTGATAAAACGCCTATTGGAACATTAACAACAAGAACCATTAATGATATTGAAAGTATTAATGATATTTTTTCAGATGGATTGATTCCCATTTTAGCAGATTTATTAACTATCATAGTGACTTTAGCCACTATGTTTTTTATCAACTGGAAATTGACTTTTATATGCTTAATTCCTTTTCCCATTATTTTAATCGCCACTTATTTTTTTAAAGAAAGTGTAAATAAAAGTTTTATTCAAGTAAGAAATGCGGTAGCATCTTTAAATGCATTTGTGCAGGAACATATTTCGGGAATGCAAGTAGTACAAGCTTTTGCAGCAGAGGATAAAGAAATGCAAAAGTTTGAAAAAATTAATGAGAAGCATAAGTTGGCAAATATCAAAGCCATATTTGCGTACTCTGTTTTTTTTCCAGTAGTAGAGGTTGTTTTGGCATTAAGTATTGGTTTAATTGTTTGGTGGGTTGCAGATCAGTCGTTGGACGCAGGATTATTGGTTGCTTTTATTTTATTTCTAAATCAAATATTTAGACCGCTAAGGATGATAGCTGATAAATTTAATGTATTGCAAATGGGAATGGTTGCGGCTGAACGTGTTTTTAAAGTATTGGATAATGCAGATGTAACATTAGATAAGGGACAATATGAACCAGCGATTATTCAAGGAAAAATTGAATTTAAAAATGTGCATTTTGCATATGATGAACCTAACTGGGTATTGAAGGGTATTGATTTTAAAGTTGAATCTGGTGAAACCATTGCATTAGTTGGACATACGGGTAGTGGTAAAACCTCGATCATTAGTATTTTAAACAGACTATACCCTTATCAATCAGGTGAAATTATTTTAGATAATCATCCCATTGAATCCTATTCATTAAATCGCTTAAGGGCTTCCATCGGAGTTGTTTTGCAAGACGTGTTTTTATTTTCTGGTTCAGTCTATGATAACATTACTTTACGAAATACAAATATTACAAAGGAGCAGGTGCAAGAAGCTGCAAAAATGATTGGTATGCATGATTTTATCATGCAACTTCCAGGTGGATATGATTACCATGTTATGGAAAGAGGGGCTACGCTCAGTCTTGGACAAAGACAATTATTAAGTTTTATTCGTGCACTTTTATATAATCCTTCTATTTTAATTTTGGATGAAGCGACTTCATCCATTGATACCGAAAGCGAATTATTAATTGAA
>CANETM010000223.1 GCA_947441205.1 Bacteroidota bacterium
ATGCACATTTACAATGATTTCAGTAATTCCAAAAGACAATAAATATTCTACATTCCTTTGTAATAAAGGCTTCCCATTTACCATGGCTAATGCCTTAGGATGATTATCCGTAAAAGGTTTTAATCTAGTACCCAAGCCAGCAGCTAATATCATTGCACGCATCGACAAATTATTTTACCCAATTGTTTTTATTGGTATGTTCTAAAATTACTTTGACTTTATATTTATTTCTTAAATGTCTCGCTGTTTGCTCAGCTGCATAAACGCTTCGATGTTGACCACCTGTGCAACCAAAATTAATTTGTAAAGATTCAAAATCTCTTGATAAATAATTTTCAACAGTAATATCAATTAAATCCCAAACACTATTTAAATAAGTATTCATTTTTGTTCTTTGCTCTAAAAAGTCTTGAACTGGCTTGTCCTGCCCAGACAATTTTTTATAATCATCAAACCTTCCAGGATTTAAAATACCACGCATGTCAAAAATAAAACCTCCGCCATTTTCGGTTTCATCCTTAGGCAATCCTTTTTTATAACTAAAGCTATTAATAGTAATTACTAAAGGTGTTTTGTCATTAGCAACTGGGGGCTTGAATCTTTGCATTACTTCGTCTGATACCATCCAATTTAAAATCCCAGCAAAAACAGGCGTATCATTGCTAATTGGTGAAACTGATAAAAAGTTTTTTAAGTTTTTTAAGCCCAATGGTATGCTGGTTAAAAAGTGCGCTTTGCGTTCAAATAATCCTCTAAAACCATAAGCACCCAAAACTTGTAATAAACGTAATAAAACAAAACCTTGGTATTGTTTTTTAAAATTAGCTTCGTTCAATGCAGAAGGCAATAATTTTTGAACTTCACTAATATAATAATCTACTAATTTCTCCTTCCATTCATTCGGCAATTCAGCTTTAGCTTGCCATAATAAGGAAGCTACATCATAGGATAAGCCGCCTTGCATGCCCCCTTGAAAATCAATAAAATAAACCTCATCATTATTGACAATAATATTTCGGCTTTGAAAATCTCTAAATAAAAAATGATTTAAATCCTTACTCGCTAAACGATCACTCAACAATTCAAATTCATCAATTAGTGTTTGCTTATCATAAGGGTATTGTAGCGTATCTAAAAAATAATATTTATAATAAAGTAGGTCAGTTAATATAGAATGCTTCCCAAATTCTTTAGACGTTAAGCAAAAGGAATAATCCAAGTTTTCTCCTCCTTTAATTTGTAATTGCGCTAAGGCTTTTAAACTTTTTTGAAACAAGGAATAAACATGTTCCGTCTTTCCTTCTTTTTCCAAGACATCTAATAAAGAAACATTTCCTAAGTCAGATTGTATATAAATTGATTTATCCTCATTTACTGCGAATATTTTTGGAACGGGCAATTCTTTTGCAAAAAAATGATTCGAGAAATACAAAAAAGTCTCATTCTCTTTAATATTCAAATTATAAGTTGCAATCCAAGAATTCGACCCCTGTACTATTCTGAAATAAATTCGATCACCCCCGCTTTGAGGAATTTTAGTAATATGATCCCAGTCAATTTCATTAATTGTTTTATATAATTTATTTATATGTATTAGTATATCTTCCATAGTGATGGTAATCAGCTTTAAATATGCCTAAAAGTAACCAATATCATATAAAAAATATTAAAAAGTCTTAAGTTTACATCTATAACCTATTCATATGCAAGTAATTTTTAAAAAATCTGTATCAATTTTCTTTTTTTTACTATTAACTGTTTGCTCGTTTGCACAAACGCAAAAAATAACAGGAACAGTTACCGACAACAAAGGCGTTCCATTGGTTGGAGTAACTATTAAGGCACTATCAAGTAAAGCTATTGTGTCAACCAATATTGATCAAGAAAATTGGAAAAATTTTAATGTATTTGCAAATGCTAAAAATGAAATTTTAGTTCAAATATTTAATAAACAAAAATTAATGTATACTGGCACAATGCCTTTTGAAAATACATTTGGCGGTGTAGCTGTTGGAAAACCACTAGCCTACTTAAATAGTTTAATGGATTTATCTTTTGCACTAAACCAAGGAAGCTTCGCAGACAAATACCATATTCAAACCGGTAACGATTGGAATGTGATTGTGAGCTGGGCGAAATAAAAAAAGGGGAGTTCAAATGAGCTCCCCTTTTTTTATTTATTGTTCCAATTACTGATTCATAAAATTAGCAATCAAACTATGAAAATGATGCGTGCCTTGCTCACGCTGTGTTGCATAACGACCATAGTGATAAAATCGTGAACGAATTCCTTGTTGCACATACTGCACAATTTCTTCATCCTCTTGCTCAACTGTGTCTAGTCCACTTCCTGCGCCTTGTCCTAATTTAGTTTCATCAAATACAAAACTTAAAAAACTTACTTTGGTATTTCCTGCATCAATCGGTGTTACTATATTCAATGACAATCCCCAAGGGTAAAAATTAAACATCATGTTTGGAAACACCCAAAAATAATAAGCTGCAATTCGTTTGCCTGCATCGGGATGCCCTGCGGGCGTATCAAAACAATGGTCATCATCCTTAGCAATGCCTAATTGCAAATTGGCATACTTAAATATTTCAGTTGAATAATCTTTAAAATCTAAAAATGCATTTAAGCTAGGATGCACAAATGGAATATGAAATCCTTCCAAATAATTTTCACAATACAATGCCCAATTAGCCTTGATATAATAATCATTGGACCTAGCCGCATCAAACACTAAATTGTTTATTGGCAACCAACCAATTCGCTCCTCCATCTCTCTAAAAAATAATTCAGGTCCTAATCCTTTTTTCAATTGCGTAAATAACAATGGACCCCATTGATACAATTGCAAATGATGCAAATGATTATTTTCAGGAATAAAATTTTGAACGTCCTTAAATTCTGGCATGGAAATAAATTTGCCATCCAAATGAAAAGCACGACCATGGTATTTACAACGCAAATGTTTTTGTGCCGTACAAGGTTCATAAACCATTAAATTTCCTCGGTGGGTACATACATTGGAAAGACAATGAATATGTTCCTCGGCATCCCTTGTCAATACTAAGGGCTCGTCAATATAGTTTTCCAATAATTTAAACGGATAAGCATCACCCGGCTTTGGCACCATGCCTGTATGACCAATATACTGCCAACTAGGAGCAAATATTTTTTCCTTAGAAGCTTCTAACCATTTGTTTTCCAAATAAAAACTAGTATCAATCGTCTTTGCCCTGGCAATATTAGGATCAATAAAAAACGGCTTATCCATAGCACACAATTTGAACCC
>CANETM010000224.1 GCA_947441205.1 Bacteroidota bacterium
AATAGCACTTAATTGATAATAGGCGCTATTAAATGTAGTCGCAATAATATTTGCCAATGTGGTTTTGCCAACACCAGGAGGGCCCCATAAAATCATGGATGGCACTTTGCCTTTTTGAATCGCTTTTTGTAAAACACTATCATTATCGGACAAATGTTCTTGACCAACTAAATCGGAAAGTGTCTGCGGGCGTAAACGTTCAGCTAAAGGAATAGAATGCTTCATTAAGCTAAAGTTACACTATTTGTAAATTGTATAAAAATACGGTTGGTGCAATTTTATAACAATAGGTATTGTTTCATTATTAAAATGAGTATACCGTTTATTTTTCAAATAAATTTGGGTTATCTTTAACAAGGCGCAAGGTAATTCTTATATGTAACAATGCTACGGCGCTAGATATAAACAAAAAGGTGGCAACTACTTTCAAAATGGATAAAATTAAGGCAGGAGTAGCTTCTTTTGGAAAGTTAGGTTGTTGTGAAATTAAATCATCAATAAACTTATATAAAGTAGCATTTGATGAAATCAAAATGCTAATTGAGTTTAAAAAAAACAAACTGCAAACAAACAAACTTACATAAGCATTTACTTTAATCCAGTCCTTTAATTTAGCTTTCAAAATTTGTTCATTAATTATTCCTTGTTTGTAAAATTTATAACTTGTTATTGAATAAATAACAAGACAAGCAATAACAAAAACAAAAATTAAGGTAGCCGGGTTTGCCAATGCGGATATGAAAAAAAGTACATCAATAAAGCCAAAGAAGTAGGCGATTGGTAATAATATATATGTTAAAACTTTATAAAGTTTTAGGTTGTTATTTAACATTTGGTTATTTCAAATTTAATTTGATATGTAATTCTTCAAACTGCTTATCGTCAATACTGCTTGGGGCATCCAACATTACATCTCGTCCACTATTATTTTTAGGGAAAGCAATAAAGTCTCGTATGCTTTCACTACCGCCTAATAAAGCGCATAAACGGTCAAAGCCAAAGGCAATACCACCATGAGGAGGGGCACCATATTCAAAAGCACCTAATAAGAATCCAAATTTATGATTTGCTTCTTCGGGGGTCATCCCTAAAGCAGCAAACATTTTTTCTTGTAATGCTCTCTGGAAAATACGAATCGAACCTCCACCAATTTCGTTACCGTTTAATACCATGTCATATGCGTTGGCTTTGATATTCGCGTAAGGATGTTCTAAATATTTAGCAGCGTCCTTAATTTCTGGCGCATTGTTAATCATAATATCAATATGATCCGGCTTAGGCGATGTGAATGGATGGTGTCTAGCTACCCAACGGTTGCCTTCCTCGTCATATTCAAATAATGGAAAGTCTAATACCCATAATAATTTAAATTCATCTTCTTTACGGAAGCCCAATTGCTTTCCTAATTCCAAACGCAATTCACTAATGGCTTTACGGGTTCTTTCTTCAGCACCTGCTAATATTAAAACAAGGTCGCCTGCTTTTGCATTGGCAGCAGTCGCAATGGCTTTTAATTTATCCTCTGAATAAAATTTATCTACACTACTTTTGAAAGTACCGTCAGCATTACATTTAATAAATACCAATCCTTTCATGCCAATTTGTGGACGCTTTACCCACTCGGTTAATTCATCGGTTTGCTTACGGGTGAATTCACTACAACCTGGAGCAGCAATGGCAATTACAGTTTCGGCTTCATCAAATACTTTAAATTCCACACCGTTAATTAAAACAGCTTGGTCATGTTTGTCAGAGAATACGTGTCCTGGTTTTTTCAAATTGCATAATTCCATTCCAAAGCGAATGTCTGGTTTGTCATTACCATAATTCCACATGGCATTTTCCCAGGTCATTCTTTGCACCGTCTCGGTGTAATCAATATTTTTAACGTCTTTAAATATGCTCTTAATTAACCCTTCAAACATATTTAAAATGTCTTCTTGTTCAACGAAGCTCATCTCACAGTCAATCTGTGTAAACTCAGGTTGGCGGTCAGCTCTTAAATCCTCATCTCTAAAACATTTTACAATTTGATAGTAACGGTCATAACCACTTACCATTAATAATTGCTTAAAAGTTTGAGGAGACTGGGGTAGGGCATAAAATTCACCCGCATTCATTCGGCTAGGTACCACAAAGTCACGAGCACCTTCGGGGGTAGACTTTATTAAAAAAGGAGTTTCAATATCAATGAATCCTTTTTCATGTAAATAATTGCGCGTTGCACGATTTACGCTATAACGTAATTCAATATTCTTTTTAACTGCGTTTCTTCTTAAATCCAAGAAACGGTATTTCATTCTAATGTCATCTCCGCCATCCGTATCATCTTGAATGGTGAACGGAGGAACAATTGATGCGTTTAATATTTTGAAAGAGATTACTTTAATTTCAATTTCACCCGTTGGGATATTGGCATTTTTATTTGAACGCTCAATCACAGTTCCATTTACTTGCAAAACAAATTCACGACCAAGGGGGTGTGCATCCAATTGAGATTGTAATTCTTCACCTAATAATAATTGGGTAATACCATAACGATCTCTAAGGTCCACAAAAGTAATGGCACCGAATTTACGAATGGTTTGTACCCAACCTGCAAGGGTAACTTCCTGACCTACAAATTGGATATTTAAGGCTCCACAATGGTGTGTACGATACATATAAAACTATTAAAATATGATAGGACTGCAAATATAACCCAATTCCTAGAAAAACCCCATCTTTGCAGCATGACAGAAGCGCCGATTTCATTAAAAACAAGAAGAATTATACTTTCTGGTTATTTCTTTCTTACAGGAATTTGTTTTTCAAGCTGGGCTAGTCGTATTCCTGATATTAAAATGGAATTAGGATTAAGTGATGGGGCATTTGGGGGGCTATTATTTTTTTTACCAATTGGCTCATTTTTGGGTATTCCTATATCGGGAAGTTTAACTGCTAAACATGGTAGTAAAAAAATAGTATCCATTGCAGCCATTATTTATCCAATATCACTAATCACTTTAGGATTAGCTAAGGATACCTCAGTTCTTGCATTTTGTTTATTTGTTTTTGGTATGGCTGGAAATTTATTCAATGTATCGGTTAATACGCAAGCTGCTTCTTTATCAAAATTATTTGACAAAAGCATTACTTCCACCTTTCATGGATTTTGGAGTTTAGCAGGATTTACGGGCGGATTATTAGGTGGGTTTTTTGTAGCAAACTCAATTTCACCTTTGCAACAATTTATGTTGGTTGCAATAATTGGTTGGGTATTTTTATTTTTTTCTCGACAATATTTAATGCCTGG
>CANETM010000225.1 GCA_947441205.1 Bacteroidota bacterium
AGCATCATGCTAAGCAAATCACAGCAGTTGATTTTTCTGAGGCAATGCTTGCAATAGCTACTGAAAAAGTTAAATCAACAAATACTCAATTTGTAATTGCTGATATCAATAAGCCATGGGATTTTACAAGTGAAAAATTTGATTTAATAGCCTTTAGTCTTGTTCTTGAACATATTGAGCATATCGATGCTGTTTTTGAAAAAATAGGTGATATATCCAATGACAAGGCATATGTCTATATTAGTGAACTTCATCCATTTAAACAATACGCAGGTTCTAAAGCCCGATTTACAACAGAAGCAGGTGAGCAAATTGTAACCTGCTTCACGCATAATATTTCAGAATTTTTACAGGCTGCTAACAAATATAATTTTGAACTAAAGATATTGGAAGAGTGGTTTGACGATAATGATAAATCCAATATCCCAAGAATTTTAACTTTATTATTTCAAAAGAAATAACTCAAATAAAAGGGTATCAAGCAACAGCTTAATTTTCTTGTTTTAAAATATTGATATCTTCTTTTATTCTTTCTATTTCAATTAATAAAGTGCCATTATAAACACCTCTAATTCGTTGTTGTTTATCGATTAATATGAAATTTTCGGTGTGTAAAAACTCGTTGCCTGTTTGATAATACCCAACTGAGTCCCCTGCGAAATATTGTTTTTTTGCAAGATCATAAATAGCTGTTTTCGACCCCGTCAATAAATGCCATTGTTTATTATTGACTTTATTTTCGATAGCATATTTTTTTAAAACATTTACCGAGTCAGTTTCAGGCGTAACACTATGTGATAATAATAAAATATTGGTGTCTTGTTTTAAAGCTTCTTGCAATAAATACATATTGCTTGTCATTTTTGGACAAATGCCTCTACAAGTAGTAAAGAAAAAATTAGCTATATAAATTTTATCAGCAACTGTTTTATTAGAAATGGTATCGCCTTCCTGGTTCATGAATTTAAAGGTGGGTATACGATGTATGTTTTGATAAGCACTGCTTTTTTGTTCAATCCACTCAGGCGTCCAATCGGGTGTATTAAAAAAAGGCAATGTTTCCTTAGCTACCTTATTATTGTCCTGCTTAACTTGATTTGATGAACAAGAAAATAATAAAAAAAGGAAGCTTGCAAAAAGTGATAATTTGTACAACATAGTTTTTGAAATTTACTTTTTTAAACTATCATTTTGATTCATGCAAAGTTTTAAGCCAATGAGCCCATAACGTCTTCCATTTTTCACTACATAATTGGCTCTTATGATTCCATTTTCCCACCACATTTTTTGACTTCCTTCTTCATACCCTTTTTCATAATGAAATGATCTATATTGTTTTCCATTACTATACCATTCCTTTGCAATTCCTTGATGCTCGCCATTTAAAAAATAAAATTCAAACTTAGCATTGCCATTTTCCCAATAACCAATATGCTTTCCTACTTTTTTTCCTAAATGATATAATCTGATTTCTTTAATTTGATTTTTGGTATACCATTTTTTATGCAAGCCTTCCTCTATGCCATTATAATATCCGCCTGAAAATACAGTGTCCTTCGAATCATTAAGCATGTAGACATGTCCGCTATAGTTATTGTTACCTAAATAAAGCGTATCTGCATGAAAAGTAAATCCTTTGTCAGTTGCATTTGTAAATATTTCAGGAACCACTATATTACTTGTTGTACTATCAATAGCAGATAAGTTATTGTATACACGAACATTAGTATTTGAATCGCATGCATAAAACAAAGCGCTTAACAAAAAGTACTTAATAATAACGCTTTTCATTTATTGCGAAACGGTGCCTGGTGTACCATAATATCCACTACCATTTATATAAGGATCAGTACTAGTAATATGATAATGATAAATACCATTTGGATAATCAGTTGTAGTCGAAGTGTGTCCATGATATTTGTCTAATTTACTATTATCAACAGTTGCTCCATTTTCCTCAGGACCATATACTGGAAAGCCGTCTAATAAAAATCCCATTAAGGATGACTTTGTTGCTTTTACAGTCGTTAAATAAAGAGGCTCAACATGATAATGATAAGCACTTGAAGGTGTTGGATGTCCCCAATATTTATCAAATGAAACAATTTCACCTGTTAAAGGCTGATTAGGACCTGCATATTGATTGTAAAAAGGTACCCCATTTAAAGAAACACCCATCGCACCCAAAGCGGTTGCCGTTAGTGATGAAGCAGCTTTTGGATTAATAGGTATTTTAAAAATATAAGCTTTTTCAGCTATTGAATTTGGATTTTTTTGAAAAACACTACCAGCAAATGTAGTACCTGTAAAACTTTCATATAATGCATTAGTGGAAGCATAGTACGGACTTTTATGATCAGGAAGTCCATTTGTTTTTATGGTAATTGTAGTGCCATCTGATGTAATACTAGATGCTCCATATATTTTTTTATAAACATCAGGAACAGTAGTACTTGTAGTATTACTATTGGAACCATCGGTAGTAGTCGTTGTAGTAGCAGCATCCTTTGTACATGATTGTATAAATAAAATGCTGGCAAAAAATACAATTTTTAAGATTTTCATAAGTTGTTAGTTTATAATTTGACCTAGTTTAAATTAAAAGGTTTAATTGAATAAATGTTAGTTAATGAAAATAGCTTGAAATTTTAAAATAACAACAATTTTGTTGATTAATTAAATGATATTATTAATAATTGTTTAAGTTATTTTACTGTTTTAATCTTTTCCATTCTACCATTCATTAAAACATTGGCAAAGGGTTGAGTAAGTGATTTTATTTTTACAGACTTTACCTTGCCCTCAGACCAAACAAAATCAACCTCAAAATTTCCGCGGGCCTTTAACCCTTTTACTTCGCCATTTGGCCAATTTTTTGGCGTAGCAGGTAACAATTCAATGTAATCATTATGAGACTGAATAAGCATTTCAGCAACTGCTGCTGAACCACCAAAATTTCCATCAATTTGAAATGGCGGGTGTGCATCTAATAAATTAGGATAGGTACCTCCACTATTATTTTTAGTATCTCTTATGGCATCGGGTTCAACATATTTTAATAATTCCCTATACATTTTATAGGCATGATCTCCATCTTTCAATCTTGCCCATAAGTTTATTCTCCATCCTTTTGACCAACCTGTTGTTTCATCACCTTTAATTTCCAGTGTTTTTTTGGCTGCTGCTGCAAAGGAAGCTGTGTTCTCGGTAGTAATATGTGTACCAGGATATAAACCATATAAATGACTTTGATGCCTATGCTTAGGTTCGGCATCC
>CANETM010000226.1 GCA_947441205.1 Bacteroidota bacterium
GGACAAAATAGGGCATATGATACCTTACGTGTTGAGGCTTATATAACACCCGAAGGTGATACCATACCGGAATCATGGCTTCCTACAGTTGAGGTAAAATCAGTGATGACTGCCCAACAAAAACTAAACATGCAAAACTGGACTCGTTTACGTAATGCAGTTTATGTAACCTATCCATATGCATTAAGAGCAAGTGTCATTATCAATGAAGTCAATGGGCAATTGGAAAATATTAGGGACGAGAAAAAAAGAAAGGCGATTATTAAATTGAGGGAAAAAGATTTAAAACGTGATTTTGCTGATAAAGTAACTAGTTTGTCGGTTTATCAAGGGAAAGTACTTATGAAATTAATTAAGCGTGAGACGGGTAATAACTGCTATGAATTAATTAAAGAATATAAAGGTGGTTTCAATGCAGGTTTATGGCAAACAGTTGCTTTTTTATTTGGCAGCAATTTAAAGCAACCTTATAATCCAGTTGGCGATGATCAAGAAATTGAAAAGTTTGTAAGAGAGGTTCGCAAGCTATATGGCTTAAGGGGTTAAATACCAATTTAGGTAGGTTTTTGAGGTATGTTTTTGTACCTTTACGCGAATAGCGTTTACCATTATGAGTGAAGAAAAAAGTCTGAATTTTATTGAAGAAATTATATCCCAGGATTTAGCCGCAGGGAAATATAAATCTATTTTAACAAGGTTCCCACCTGAACCTAATGGATATTTGCATATTGGTCATGCTAAAAGTATTTGTTTGAATTTTGGTTTGGCAAAAAGTTTTGGAGGATCGACAAATTTACGTTTTGATGATACTAACCCCGCTAAAGAAGATATTGAATATGTTGATAGCATTAAAGAGGATGTTAAATGGTTAGGATTTGAATGGGTTAAAGAATGTTACGCGTCCGATTATTTTGATCAGCTATATAGTTTTGCGGTTCAGTTAATTGAAAAAGGTTTAGCCTACGTCGATGATAGTAGTGCTGAAGAAATTGCACAACAAAAAGGAACACCAACTGTGCCAGGTACCGGTAATGCATTTAGGAATAGAAGTATCCCTGAAAATTTGGAATTATTTGCAGGCATGAAAGCAGGCAAGTATGCCGATGGAGAAAAAGTGTTGCGCGCTAAAATTGATTTAGCAAGTCCAAATATGCACATGCGCGATCCATTATTGTATCGTATCAAACGTGCACATCATCATAGAACAGGGGATGCTTGGTGTATTTATCCAATGTATGATTTTGCACATGGACAAAGCGATTCTATTGAAAATATTACACACTCGGTATGTACTTTGGAATTTATCCCTCATAGGGCTTTATATGACTGGGGTATTGAGCAATTAGGTATTTATCCTTCACACCAGTATGAGTTTGCGCGATTAAACATGACGTATACCGTTATGAGTAAGCGTAAACTATTGCAATTGGTGGAGGAAGGACATGTAGAAAGCTGGGATGATCCTCGTATGCCAACCATTAGTGGTATGCGCCGTCGTGGTTACACCCCTGAAAGTATTCGTGATTTTTGTGATAGAATTGGCATTGCGAAAAGAGAAAACATCATTGATTTTAGTTTGTTAGAATTTTGTGTTCGTGAACATTTAAATAAGGTTGCACAGCGTCGAATGGTGGTGACTAATCCCATTAAATTGGTGATTACTAATTTTGATAAGGGGGAGGAAATTTTACATTCCGAAAACAATCCAGAGGATCCAAATGCAGGAACACGTGATGTGCCTTTTAGCAATGAGCTTTGGATTGAGCGTGAGGATTTCATGGAAGAGCCCACTAAAAAATATTTTAGACTAGGACCAGGCTTGTCGGTTCGTTTAAAGAGTGCTTATATTGTTACTTGTGAAAGTTTTGAAAAAGATGAAGCAGGTAATATCACAAAAGTTTTTGCAAGTTATAACCCTGATAGTAAATCAGGTCAAGATACAAGTGGTATTCATGTTAAAGGAACATTACACTGGGTAAGTGCCAAACATGCAGTGCCTGTAACATTAAATGAATATGACCGATTATTTAGTGTTGAAGATTTATCAAGTGCCGATGGGGATTTCAAGGATTATATTAATCCTAATTCATTAAAAGCTGTAAAGGCTTTTGCTGAACCTGCATTAGTGAATGATACATTGGATGCTAGATTTCAATTTTTAAGAAAAGGATATTTTTATCAGGATAAGAATAGTACTAAGGATAATTTAATTTTTAATCGAACTGTAGGTTTAAAGGATGCATGGGCTAAGGAGCAAAAAAAATAGTTGAATGCACCTAATTAATTTCTTATTTGAACAGCCACTATGCTAAATATAGAAACATTTAAAGCCTATTGGGATAAACAGTTTCCGGATGTTCGATTACGTCGAAGTCATTTTTTATTAGCGGTAAGTGGTGGGGTGGATAGTGTGGTGCTTGCTCATTTAATGCATGCCGTAAAAGCAAAGTGTACCATTGCACACGTCAATTTTCAACTAAGAAGTGAGGAAAGTAGTAGAGATGAAAAGTTTGTTGAAAGCTTTGCAGCTCAATATCAAATTCCATTTAAGGTATATCATAGTGATACGAATGAGTATGCTCAAGCACATAAAATGGCTATTCAACAAGCAGCGCGTGAAATTAGGTATACATGGTTTGAAACATTGATGAAGGAAATTGATAAGAAAGAAAAGGAAGCGGAACCTAATGAAATAGCTGCTAATTCAAATCCAAAACCTAATCCTAAGCCAGTTGTATTACTAACTGCACACCACGAAAATGATAATGTCGAAACTATTTTAATGCAATTATTTAGGGGTACTGGCATTCATGGATTAACGGGGATTCCAGCTAGGCGCAATGATCAATTAAATTTAGCAAGACCATTATTGGCATTTACTAAGGCTGAAATTATTGAATATGCTCAATCCAATGGATTGTCTTATGTTGAAGATAGTAGTAATGAAAAGGACGATTATACCAGAAATTTTATCAGGAATACCATATTGCCTCAAATGGAAACTATATTTTCGACAGTGAGTGAAAATATAATTGCAACTTCAAAACGAATTAAAGAGGCTGAAAACATTGTAAATAATGCAGTAGCTGCATTTTGGAAAAAAGGGTTGAAAATTAAAAAAGGTATATTAACCATTCCAGTTGACTATTGGAAAAAGGTAATTGATAATGACACCTACACTTACTTGTTGATTATAAATTATGTCTTTTCTCAAAATCAAATTGAAGAGATCTACAAATTATTAAATGCAAAACAAGGAGCACAAA
>CANETM010000227.1 GCA_947441205.1 Bacteroidota bacterium
ATCAATTGGGGATATGGAACTAAGTTGTGACATATTGATTGCTTTAAACAATTGGTTTTTGATATCTTTGCGCAAAGTTAAATCAATTGGAGAGAAAGTGGCGCATTGGGGCGGTAAGTTATTTAAACACACGTCCTTTATTATACGGAATTGAGCAATCTGGGTTAATGCCTCAGATTGAGCTTATCAAAGCTTATCCGGCTATGATTGCCCAGGATTTAATTGATGGTAAAATTGATATGGGACTAGTGCCCGTTGCTGTTATCCCCCTTTTAAAGGAAGCGCATTTGGTCTCAAAATATTGTATTGGGGCTGAATCCGCAGTGGCAAGTGTTTGTATATTTAGTGATGTGCCAATGGAGCAAATTGAGCATGTTTATTTAGATTATCAAAGTAGAACTTCGGTAAAATTAGCTAAAATATTATTTCAGCAGTTTTGGAAAAAGGATGTAAACTTCATTAAGGCTGATGAAGGATACATTCATCAAATAAATGGAACATCGGCTGGTGTCATTATTGGAGATAGAGCATTATTGGCTAGATCCAATTTCAAATATGTTTATGATTTAGCGGAGGCTTGGATTGAACATACTGGATTGCCTTTTGTTTTCGCAACTTGGATTGCAAACAAACCAATCCCTGCCGATTTTATAAAAGCCTTTGATTTAGCAAATGAGTATGGCTTGAATCATATTGAAGATGTTATTGCATTAATAAATGATGCTTCGAGTGGCTATGATTTACATACCTATTTTACAAAAAATATAAGCTATGATTTTAACGAACAAAAAAAGAAAGGGTTAGCTTTATTTTTAAAATCATTATAAATTACAGGTATGAATTTTTCAGCTTGGGCTCAGACAACCGCCTCTTATTTTTTAAGTCCTAACAAACGACCATATATTCAGCTTGCTAAGCAGTTTGAAGGGCAATCAGGTATTGAAATAGGTGGCCCAAGTGCATTGTTTAATTTGAAGGGGGCTTTCCCTGTTTATTTATACGCAACATTAGTTGATGGCGTTAATTTTTCAGACTCAACTATTTGGGAGGGTCAAATATCAAACGGAGATTATCATTATAGCCAAAATAAAATCGGCAAACAATTTATCGCTGAAGGTTTTGACCTTTCATTTATTGAAAAAAAACAGTATGATTTTATTTTATCATGCCATTCATTGGAACATATTGCTAATCCATTAAAGGCATTAATGGAGTGGAATAGGGTTGTAAAAATGGGAGGACGTATTGCGTTGGTGCTTCCTGATAAAAATTTCACTTTTGATATCAATAGACCCATCACAAAATTTGAACATTTGTTGGAGGATTTCAATAATAATACCAATGAGTTAGATACCACTCATTTTTCTGAGATTATTGAACTTCACGATTTATCTAAAGATATTATTGAATCAAAGGAAGCACTCGAAAAAAGAATAGAGCAGAACGATAAAATCAGAGCAGTGCATCATCATGTTTTTGACTTTGCTTTAATTACACAAATGTTAAATTATGCTGGATTTAAAATTGAAATGCAAGGCAAATACGCACCCTTTCATTTAATTACTTCTGCAGTTAAAGTTGCCGATTGTAAATAATTGAAAAGCTTCGTAATTATTTATATATAGATTGTTATTTTCGGACTATCTCACTATTTTTTCAGTATCCATCTATCCCTAAACTTATTTAGAATTCCGTGAAATGCATCTAAAATTTCAGGAGCTGGGTTAAGCCATTTTGTTATTAAATAAAACAGCGTGGTATATATAATAGAAGACGCCGCTATATTCAATACTATATTATGTAAGTCGGGAAGTAAGTGAACGACTAGGATAAGCGTAATCATCAAAACAACAAATAGGCCATGCTTTAAAGTGTAAGGTTGCAAATTGAATTTTTTATATAAAAATCCAAAACGAATACTATTATATAAGGTAAGGGCGATTAAATTTGAAATTGCTAATCCAATTAAATCAAAATGCTGGATTAAGTACCAATTTAAAGGTAGCGACACTAATACAAACAAAACATTCGTAAAAAAGTCGAATTTCCAATAGTTGGATGTGCCAATAATTTGTGCATTTACACCAGTCCCTAAATCAATTAGTTTAGCGATTCCTAAAATAAAACTAATATTGACTAGTGCGTCATATCCGCCACCTTGCTTATGACTGACCCAATTTAAGAAAGCAACTAAGTTTTGAATATTTAACCAAATAAGTCCAAATAGTAAAAATCCAACTACTAATAAATTGGAAACACTTTTGTGATATATATGTTTGATATTAGCAAAATCTTTTTCCTTCCAGGACTTCGCTAATATAGGGATACTAATGGCATTTAAACTACGTTGAGGTATTTCAAGTATTGCTGAAACATAAGTAGCAATAGCAAAAATACTTGCATCACTTAATCCTTTTAAGCCCACAATCATGAAAGTGTCGTTGGTCCTTGCTAATAAATTAAAAAACTGACCTGCAAAAACAAACAAAGCAAAGCTGATCATTCTTCCTTTAAGTCTTTTGGTCACACTACTAATTTGAAAAGTGTTAAATGACCATTGTTTCGATTTGACTAACAAATAAAACAATATCAGCATAGGTATTAGGTAAACTCCACTAAACAGCGTTATGAATTGATTAAAGTTAATTAGCTTAAAACCAAATAATAAAATTAATACTGTCGTGATAATTCGTATAGCGGTTTCTCTTAAAAAGTTAGTGGTAACTCCTTTATGTAAACCCCACGCAAATGCCTCTAACCAATAAAATAGCAATAAGAAAAAGGTATAAGGATAAACGTAGTTGAAATACTGTCCCAGGCTTGGGGATTTACCCAATTTCATAATGATGAAATCTTTATTAGCCCATCCAATTCCAATTAATATTCCAAAACCAATTAAGTTAACAATTAATGTCAAAAATGGAAGTTCATTTTTTTTGCTACCTAAATAGTGATTGTAAAAAGGAAAAAACTTATAAACCACGGGCAAGGTTCCCAATGTACAAAATACCGAAAGGGTAGCGCCAATATCAATCATGGCTCGAACTAATCCTTGATCTTCTTTTGAAAAAAATAAGGGGAATAAAACCAACAAGTTGATAGCACCAATCAGGAATCCTAGAAAAATAAAATAGGATGACTTTATGCCTTGTTTTTGAATAATGCCCATAAGCAAATATATCGCAAATCGACTAAATAAGGATATGTCAAAAATTGGCTTTATTTTTACTTATGGAACAATTGTC
>CANETM010000228.1 GCA_947441205.1 Bacteroidota bacterium
ATACACGGTGCGCCCGTTAATACCGTATTTAAAATGTACGAAAACGAACGCCAAGATTGCTGGTTTAGACATAAGTGATTTTTTTAGGGTCTCCAAAAAACAATTATTTGAAGGTCAATTCCGCATCAATGTAAGCAGCAAAAAGTATTCAGCAAATTAAGAGTCCCTTTGATGATTTATAAAAATAAAGAATTACCTTTAGGATAAATAAACGAAACAAACTATCGGTAATCCAACTATTTTGGGCGTATATTCGAAAGTTTATTTCGTATATGAATGGGTTAACAGGCAATGGCAGAATGATTATCAAGAAAACATGAAAATTCTTACACAAATAAACAATGAACTATTTTGTAAAAATAATCTTGAGTCTAATTGTGATTTTATATGCTTGCAAAACAAGCAAAATCAACTTCGAGACCAATAATAACAAAAGCCTGATAGAGATTAATTCAAAACGATATCCTATTACCATTTTTGAAGGTAATGTCAAAGAGTTATTTTCTCAAGAAACTATACAATTTGCTGAGGTTGTATTGAGGGGTAGTGATGGTATTAATAGAGGGGCTTTAACTGATACGGCTGGCCATTTTTTAATAAAAGATCTGCCATTAGGTGAATGCAGAATACACATAACTGGGAATGGCTATGAAGAAATTATGTTTGATTTTAACATCAAAGAACACGCATATTACAAGTGTGAAATTAAACTAAAACAGTTTGAAACTGAGAAGCCTGTTATTTATCTTTATCCCACGGAAAAACAATCGATAGAGGTTCGACTTAATTATAATGGCGCTTTAACACATACCTATCCAAAATATCCGAAAGATGGTTGGCAGGTAATAGCCGAACCCAATGGAAATTTGTGGGATAAAAATGGAATGGAATACTATGCTTTGTTTTGGGAAGGCACGCCTTATCAGTCCATTGTTCCTAATGATGGTTTTGTAATTACTGGGAAAGAAACAGCTACTTTTTTAGAAGAAAAATTGGCGTATTTGGGCTTGAATAGAAGAGAAGCTAATGAATTTATCATGTATTGGTTGCCTCGCATGGAAGACAATACATACAATTTAATTCACTTTGCGAGTAAACAGTATGAAGAACAGGCCGAATTAATTATATCACCCACGCCTCAAAGTACTATTAGGATAATGATGTTAACGCAACCATTGAACTCAAAAATTGATTTCCCTTTACAAGATTTAAGTTTGTTAAAAAAGATAAGAAGAGGATTTACTGTTGTTGAATGGGGAGGTTCAGTAATAAATGTTATCAATGAAAACAATTAACCTAATATAATGAAAACCACTAGATATAACAGCAAATTTGAAATAGGCGGGTTTTCGTGTTCCAAAGACAGTTTTGTGGTAAAAGTCCCGGCTTTCTTGTAGCTGCAAAACATCATCTTTAGTTTTTTTTTACAGACTGATGTTAAACTGATAGACAATTATCGAAATATGATGACGGCATTTAAATACATAAAAAATGAGTGAAATTGAAATTCTTATTAATAGTGTTTCTATTGAAGGAATTAAATTTCCATGCAACCATCTAATGAGAAAAGGACTCTTAATTTTATGCGTAAAATTCTTACTACTCTTCCAATGAAAAAAATCTATTTTGTTTTCTGTTTTATTTGCTTTTCAAATATAATCCAAGCGCAATCTGCTTTTGTTGATTATTCTTTTTTGGCAGTGCCACCAAGTGTAATTGTATATAAAGTTGTTGAACAGCCGGATGGTAAGATCCTGGTTGGTGGAGCGTTCACCAATTATGCTGGTTCAGGCAAAAAAAATCTAGTCCGACTTAATCATGATGGTACTTTAGATGCGAATTTTAATATTGCTGGGGCGGGACCTGATAATATGGTTCGTGACTTAGTATTGATGAGTGATGGACGAATTATCGTTTGCGGAAATTTTGTTTCATACAATAGCACAGGATGTTCTTTTGTTGTTCGATTACATCCCGATGGTTCAGTGGATAATACCTTTAATGTTCCTCCTAATGCAATTAACGGAGCTGTTTTAGCAGTTGAATTGCATACGAATGAGAAAGTCTTAGCAGCGGGAGAATTTTTTACATGCAATGATTATAGTCAGCCTTACATTACTCGCTTTAATTATAATGGAACAACAGATACTACTTTTAATATTGGTACAGGATTTAATGCAAATGTTTATGATCTACTTGTTCTTCCTGATACAAGGATTCTTGCATCAGGAAGATTTAATTCCTTCAATGGAAACATATGCGGAAATATAGCTTTGCTTTCTCCTGGAGGACCATATGACGCTACAATGAACAATTCACCCGGGTTTTCAGGAATGTCAATAAGTACTGCTTATGATTTAGAGCGACAGTCTGATGGGAAAATATTGGTGGCTGGTGATTTTAGTTATCATAATGGCCAACTTATTACAGGAATTGCCAGATTAGATATTAATGGTTCTCGTGATTTAAGTTTTACTCCGCCCTTTTATCCGTTTGCGATTATTAAAGCAATTGCAGTGCAAGCTGATAATAAAATTATTGCTGGTGGTGAATTTACGGATGCGATGTATAATCTTGGTATAACTGGACCTAATAGAATAGCTCGCATGAATACTAATGGTACAATAGATAATTCTTTTGCAGCAGGAATAGGATTTAACTCTCCTAATGCATTTATAAATGATATTACTATAGAATCAGACAATAAAATTTTAGTTGGTGGTCTTTTTGGTAGTTTTGATACTGAAACTATATATAAACAAATTATTCGTCTGAACTCAGACCCAACTGGTGTATCAGAATTAACAGCAGTTAGCCAATTTCAGTTGTATCCTAATCCTTCGTCTGGTAGTGTCTTTATAGAAAACCCATTTACGAATACAAATGAAGCAAAATTGATTATTTATGCATTAAATGGCAAAAAAGTAATTGAAAAAAATATAACTTTTGAACTAGATTCGTTATTTTATTTTGTATCAAATCTAAATTCAGGCATCTACTTGTTTAGCTTACAAACGAATGAATCGATTGTTTCAAGGAAAGTTATTGTGAGGTAAGTGTAATACTGGCTCGTTTCATAGTATAAACCGTCATATTCAAAGCCTTTTCACCGTTTAATTTTTCAAAGTAGCTATCTCAAATCCCAAATTATCAAGTTCTAATTGCTCTACAAAAGCATCCACAAAATGTACAGTATTTTGTTTATCAATAAATTCTTCCAT
>CANETM010000229.1 GCA_947441205.1 Bacteroidota bacterium
TACTATCATGAATTATGATGACAGTGATGTTAGACACTGGCGCTTTGTATATGAATCGCTTCAGGATCTTCAAAAGCAACTTTTAAAGTTTGATACAAAAATTGCCATTTTTCATCAGGAAGCGAATTATGTATTTGAAAACTTACATTTAAAATATAATATAAAATCAGTTTTCTCACATGTGGAAGTGGGTAATCACTTAACCTATAAAAGAGATATAAGACTCAAAAAATATTTTGAGCAAAACCAAATCAAGTGGCATGAGTTTCAACATAACGGTGTAATCAGAAAATTAAAATCAAGAAAAAATTGGGCTGCATTATGGAAACAAAAAATGCAGGCAGCTCCTGAAATAGTGAATTTAAGCAACACTAAATTTTTAAACTTAGCTGAAAATTTTTATCAAACCATCAAAGGGCCATTGTTGCCGATTCAAATAACAACACATCATAGCTCCTTTCAACATGGTGGCGAAGGTTTTGCATGGAAGTACTTAGAAAGCTTTTTAAAAAATAGGTATCAAAATTATTCATTTCATATTTCAAAGCCTTTACTGAGTCGAACAGGTTGTAGTCGTATTTCACCATATTTAGCCTATGGTAATATTAGTATGCGCATGGTATATCAACAAACCATGCAATATTATCCGGAGGCAAAAAATAAACGAGCACTATCCAATTTTATTTCACGACTTCATTGGCATTGCCATTTCATACAAAAGTTTGAAGACGAGTGTCGTATAGAATTTCAAAACATAAATGCCGCGTATGATTCAATCATAAAAGAAAAAAATGATTTTTATATACAAGCATGGCAAACTGGACAAACAGGCATACCCATTGTTGATGCGTGTATGAGATGCGTTGTAAGTACAGGTTATTTAAATTTTAGAATGCGCGCTTTAGTAGTATCTTTTTTTGTTTTTAATTTATGGCAGGACTGGCGTTCATTGCATTTTTTAGCAAAACAATTTTTAGACTATGAACCAGGTATCCATTACCCACAATTACAAATGCAATCAGGTGTAACGGGTATTAATACCATTCGAATTTATAATCCTATTAAAAACTCAATTGAACATGACCCTGATGGGGCTTTTATTAAGCAATGGATACCTGAACTAAGCGCTGTGCCTGCTAGCTTAATTCATGAGCCTTGGAAAATGAGTTTGATGGAACAAAATTTATACAATGTAAATATTGGTGTTGATTATCCTGCTCCTATTGTTGATGTTGAATTGACGCGTAAGTTGGCTAGTGAAAAAGTATGGGGCCTTAAAAAAACAGCAAAGGTAAAAGCTGAAGCTAAGCGTATTTTAAAGAAACATGTGAATACTTAAAGTGGAGATAGGCGATTATCACTTAAATTAATTTAACAAACACTTTTCATAGAAAAAACTGTCATATCAATGCAATAGATTATTTTTAATTAAGTATTTTTTAATTTTTAGAAATCACCTTAGTATATGATTAATAAACAAGTTAGTTCAGCCGAAGAAGCAATAAATGATATTCAAGACGGAGATACCATTATGTTGGGTGGATTTGGTTTATGCGGTATTCCGGAAAATTGTATTGCAGCCTTGGTTAAGAAAGGGGTAAAAAATCTTACTTGTATTTCAAATAATGCTGGCGTGGATGATTTTGGAATTGGATTAATGCTACATCAGAAACAAGTAAAAAAAATGATTTCATCTTATGTAGGTGAAAATGAAGAATTTGAAAGACAATTACTAAACGGAGAACTTGAAGTTGAATTAATACCACAAGGCACACTTGCCTTTAGATGTATGGCCGCCGGTTATGGAATGCCAGCAATTTTTACACCTGCAGGTATTGGAACAGAAGTAGCGATTGGAAAAGAAATTAGAAATTTTAATGGTAAAGATTATTTATTAGAAAAAGCATTTGAAGCCAATTTCGCAATTGTAAAAGCTTGGAAAGGAGACACGGATGGGAATTTAGTTTTTAAGGCTACCGCCAGAAATTTTAATACCGTTATGGCCATGGCCGGTAAAATTACCATCGCCGAAGTGGAAGAATTGGTGGAGCCAGGTGTATTGGATCCTAATCAAATTCACACACCAGGAATTTACGTGCATAGAATTTTTCAAGGGAAACAGTATGAGAAAAGAATTGAAAAGAAAACAACAAGTGTATAACCCTATATCAAAAATATTATGTTAGATAAAGACGGGATCGCAAGAAGAATTGCTCAAGAAATACAAAATAACTACTACGTTAATTTAGGTATTGGAATTCCTACTTTGGTAGCCAATCATATACCTAAACATATTCAAGTTTGTTTTCAATCAGAAAATGGACTTTTAGGAATGGGACCATATCCTAAAGAAGAAGATGTTGACCCTGATTTAATTAACGCAGGGAAACAGACAATTACCATGATACCAGGAGCTTCCGTATTTGATTCAGCTATGAGTTTTGGAATGATTCACTCACAAAAAATAGATTTAACAATATTAGGCGCTATGGAAGTTTCGGAAAATGGTGATATTGCTAATTGGAAAATTCCAGGTAAAATGGTAAAAGGCATGGGTGGTGCTATGGACTTAGTTGCTTCCGCAAAAAATATTATTGTGGCCATGCAACATGTAAACAAAGCAGGCGAAAGCAAATTGCTACCAATTTGTGATTTGCCACTTACAGGCATTAGATGTGTTAAAAAAATTGTGACGGAGTTAGCAGTGTTATCAATACTGCCTGAAGGTGGATTTAAATTATTAGAGCGCGCCCCGGGTGTTTCAATAGAAACAATAAAAAAAGCCACTCTTGGAAAACTCATCATTGAAGGTGAAATTCCAGAAATGGCTTTTGATTAAATAAACTTAATTATAAATTTCCTCTTAATTCTTGTTCTCTTTCTAAGGCTTCAAATAAGGCTTTAAAATTACCTGCCCCAAAAGATTTTGCTCCTTTTCTTTGAATGATTTCAAAAAACAGTGTAGGTCTGTCTTCAACTGGCTTTGTAAATATTTGTAACAAATAACCTTCATCATCTCTATCAACCAAAATTCCTAATTCCTTAAGTGGCTCCACATCCTCGTCAATGGGTCCAATCCTATCCAGTAAATCATCATAATAAGTGGAAGGAATATTTAAAAATTCAACACCGCGACTACTAAGCGCTTTTACTGTTTCAACAATATTATCTGTAGCTATCGCAATATGCTGTACACCTGCATCATTGTAA
>CANETM010000230.1 GCA_947441205.1 Bacteroidota bacterium
AACTTTTCCAATAGTACCAATATCCACTGTTGATGCATTATTTAATTGCATAGCTACATTTGTACATAATGCATTTGAATCAATAATTGTGAATAGTGACTTTGGATAAGCACCATTCACAGTGAAAGTTTCAACTTTATCCCCCACACAGCCACTCAAACTAGTAACTGTTTCTTTAACCTGATAATTACCAGCACTTAAATACTTATGTTTTGGATTTGCTACATTATCCGTATTACTTGTACTTGTATTTAAAGCATCGCCGAAATCCCAATTGTATTTAAACCCATTCGAATTGTCAACAATCGAACTGGTATCTTTAAATTCAGCAAAGGCATCATTTAAACAAATTTCTGGTAATATAAAGCCTGCTTTAGGGTTTGGCGATACTTTAATGATGGTTGTTTTTTGTTGTTTACATCCATTCACAGTAGTAACAGCTAAACTTACATTGTAATTTTTAGTTGTATCAAACTTATGAGTAACTGATGTACTCGTCAACAAACTGTCTTTTGCAGTATTGTCACCATAATTCCAAACCCAATTTAAAAGCTGGGATCCATTTCTTGCAAAGGAACTGTCTTTAAACACAATATCCTTACCCAAACATTTTATTTGTTGTGCAATAAAATCAACTTTAGGTAAACTATCAATATTAAAATTGGATGATATAGTATCACTTAAGCATCCAATATCAGTAATTACATAATAGTTAAATGGGATACTGCCCGCTTTATTAGATAGTATGGATAATTTTTTAGCATCTATATATGATCCATTATCAATTTTCCAATTATAAGAAATTAATTTTCGGTCTGTTTCATTTACAATGGTATTATCGTTGAAAATAACACTATCTCCTAAACAATGTGAGGTATTAATTTGAAATGCGGCTTTTGGTGGACTGTATACGACCAATTCAAAGTCAATGGATTGTTCGCCACTACATCCATCACCCGTAGGGTTAAAAACTTTTATTTGAATATTATAAGTTCCTACACTATCATATACTAAAAAAGTATTTAAAGAGTACCTATAAATGGTCTTTCCATTTATCTGATAGGTTGAATCATATGCAGGTGCAGTATTAACTGGAATATTGGGATACTTAGGAATATTCCAAGCGAGCGATAAAGGTTGATAAGGTAATGTAATGGAAACCTTAAAGGGGGTTCCCCTACAAGTAGCTGGTAATTTTACGGTACCAAATTGATTATTGACTGTTAAACGTTGGTATAAATCGGTAACATTGGTTCCTGCATTGTAACCATAGGACTCAACATTTCCATAACCATATGCAATAGCATTAAATCCAGAATCAGCAATTATGGTATGCGCACCTGATTTTAATGGAACCTGATAATAAACATAATTTGGATCCCCAGGATGTGCAATTTGATTTGTCGGAGCTACTCCATCAATGAATAAAGATGATGCGCCATTTTTTGGTAAAACTATATTAACAAAGTGAAGTGTATCAATAATTCTGGCATTGGGTGTTGAATTAATAGTTACTTTATTGATAGTTTGCTCAATGGGACTTAAATAAATCATTTCAGGGTCACCATTCCCGTTATTAACATTTCCATAACTGCTTGAAGTAGTAATATACTGTGCAACCATGATAGGCACATTGGACTCGATGGAATTTGCTTCAGCGGAATTAAACTCATAATAAAAATTATTAACTAATCCTGATGTTGCTAATACATTTCCATTTAATTTAACTACAGCATTGGGATCACTAACAGCTACTCTAAAAATATTATTCGCCATTTTAGCGGTAGGCATTGTCAAATATTTCTTTCCCCAAGCATTAGATGGTAAAGCTTGTTGAATATAATTATCGGCTGTTTGTGCATTATTATTAGATATGCTAATTTTACCAGAACCCGAAAACACTGCAATTCTCTTACAAGTACTTGTTGCTGTTGCGACAGATCGAATTAAAGTACCTGTTAAATCCTCTCCTGTTGATGAATTATTGCTTCTTGAAATTTCCCGACCAAAAAGATTATAAACCTGCCCTTTATTTAAAGTCACCTTAATCACATCTCCTGCATTATTGAATTTTGTATTCGCACTAGGAATAATTTCAATATTGGTTGAATCCTCTGTTGCAATCACATAAGCATAACTATAGGAATTAGGACTATTTGAAACTTGTTTGTAATTAATAGAATAATAGGAACGGCCTAAAGTATTTGTTGGTAATAAAAGTGTTGCACCGGATACACTTCCATCATAAATATGTGCATATGCGATAATGGCAATATCCGATGTTATATGTATTCCCTTATCTGATTTACCTTCCTCAGTTATTCTCGAATCCTGTGATAAAATTTTGGGAAGCGGTTCGGAAAAGGTTACACTATTTGCAGAAATAACATAAGTTTTTGAATACCCTAAGGATGGTATTTCAACTTTAACATTAGCAGCTCGGTCGGAAGTAAAATATAAAACTAAGTTTTGTGAACCTCCAGTGGTTGTATTTGCATCACCATTAGCATTATACATGGCAACATGACTTCCATAACCAATCCAAAAATCTTTTCCTTTATTTGAAAAGTCCTGTGCAAAAATTGCATGCGAAATCATCAAACACACAATGTTTAAAAAAAGGGCTTTATTAAGAAAAGACGAATGCATTATTTAATATTCTAATACGATTGTTAGTCTATAAAAATATTAAAATAAGGTGGGATTAGACCCCTTTCTATTAAATTATTGCCAAATGATTTTGAGTACTTTTTGGGTACTATTGGTGATTTTAAACCTATCATCAATTCTATGGCCCACCACCCAAATTAATTGCTCACCTGAATATATTACAGCTATTTTTGATTTATCAGCAGGATTTAGTTTCAATGCCGATAAAAAATGATTCAATTTCTTTTTTTTACGCATCCCAAATGGGTAAAAATAATCAGTCATTTCCCAGGTTCTAAATAGCAATGGCCATTCAATTTTGTCTGCATCCAAGTAGGCAAATTTAGTATTGGCATCAATTTTAAAACTGGCATCATTTGTCAGGTATTCAAAACTCAAATTCCCATTTATAGTTTGGATTTTAGCTTTTTCTTGCCCACTTTTTGATGACATATCATTGCTGAGAAAAATATTTTCAGCAATTGGTACATATTCTTTATTTGCAACTTTATTGACAATCAAAATTTCATCATTCCATTTAATAAATTGATGAGATGCTGA
>CANETM010000231.1 GCA_947441205.1 Bacteroidota bacterium
GATTTCATAGCAGCAGCCACTTCATCAGCTGCATCTCGATCAATTTTAGTTCCAGAGTTTATAGCTGTATTGATCTTTAGATAGGCTTCAGGGGATAATAATGAACGCATTACTTCATCATTGAACGTCATACTTCCATAATAATCAGTTACTTTTTCTGTTGGTAATTTTACATGTGTATTAGCTCGTGATTGAGCTAATTCTAACGCCTTAAATCTAGTAATTGCCATAATTGTTCATCTTTATTATACGAAGTAAAAATAGCCAATTTATACCAATAATGGTAAATAATTATCAAAGGAATTTATAAATATAATTTTCATGGAAATAATTAAATTTTTTTAATAAAATCGAATAATAGGTTAATAAACGTATAAGATTTTCAATAAAATCGTTGCAATTGTTAAAATCAAGTTTAAATTTGTAATGAATTGAAAAATAAATGTATTTATTAATAAAAACACGTTTAAAATTATGGCTAAGTCTAAATTGGAGTACATTTGGTTGGATGGTTATAAACCTACCCAGAGTTTACGTTCTAAAACTAAAATCGAAAATAATTTTAGTGGAAAGTTAGCGGATTGTGATATGTGGTGTTTTGATGGTTCATCTACGGAGCAAGCTCCAGGTGGCTCTTCAGATTGCCTATTACGTCCTGTGTTTATTTGCCCAGATCCATCTCGCAAAAATGCATATTTAGTGATGTGTGATGTGTTGAATTCAGATGGTACTCCTCACGTGAGCAATGGCCGTGCGACAATTGAGGATGATGATAATGATTTTTGGTTCGGTTTCGAACAAGAGTATTTTTTATGGGATCCAGAAACAAATAAGCCTTTAGGTTTTCCAGCAAACGGCTATCCAGCTCCGCAAGGACCATATTACTGTTCAGTAGGTGCAACTAATGCCTATGGACGTGAGATCGTAGAAGAGCATTTGGATTTGTGTATCGAAGCAGGACTTAACATTGAAGGCATTAATGCTGAGGTGGCTGCAGGTCAGTGGGAATTCCAAATGTTTGCTAAAGGGGCTAAAGAAGCAGGTGATCAAATCTGGATCGGCCGTTATTTATTAGAGCGTTTAGGTGAGAAATTTGGAGTGTCGATTAATTGGCATTGTAAGCCTTTAGGAGAATTGGATTGGAATGGTTCTGGTATGCATGCCAACTTCTCCAACACAGCTTTACGTACGGCTGGTAAAAAAGAAACGTATGACGCTATATGTT
Organism: Bacteroidota bacterium; assembly: GCA_947441205.1. Classification (GTDB taxonomy): domain Bacteria; phylum Bacteroidota; class Bacteroidia; order Chitinophagales; family Chitinophagaceae; genus Sediminibacterium. The sequence goes on from CANETM010000231.1 coordinate 1,226, forward strand.
CAGCATTTGCTCCTTTCGTTAAAGAGCATATTGATGTTTATGGTGCTGACAATCATTTACGTTTAACTGGTAAACACGAGACTCAATCTATCGATTCTTTCTCTTATGGTGTTTCAGATCGTGGTGCGTCTATTCGTATCCCTATCGCAACCGTAGAAAAAGGTTGGAAAGGCTGGTTAGAAGATCGTAGACCTAATTCTGCTGCAGATCCTTACAAAGTAGCTGCTCGAATTATTAAGACAGTTAAAACGGCTAAATATTAATTTATCTTGCATTTATATACTTTTATGAAACGAAATGGCGGGTTTTCCCGCCATTTTTGTTTTACCTTTGTGCTCATATTTTAAGAAATGAAAAAGGTCGCTTTTTATACCTTAGGTTGTAAGTTGAATTTTGCAGAATCCAGTTCAATTGCACGTAGTTTAGAACCTATGGGTTTTACTCGTGTGGATTTTCAAGATTCACCTAATTTATTTGTTATCAATACCTGTAGCGTAACCGAACAAGCAGATAAAAAGTGTAAAAAAGTCGTTCGAGAAGCTAAAAAAATCAATCCAGCATCCACAGTGGTTATTATGGGATGCTATGCGCAATTGAAACCTGAAGAAATTTCGAACATTCCTGGTGTTGATTTAGTTTTAGGGGCCAATGAAAAGTTCCAATTGCCTGATTTACTCCCCCCCTATTTAATTAAAAAAAATACAAATCTCCCTAAATTATTGGCCTCCGAAATACGGTATGACTTAGATTACCATGCTTCTTATTCCGTTAATGATCGGACTCGAACATTTTTAAAAGTACAGGATGGGTGTGATTACCCTTGCTCCTATTGCACAATTCCCCTCGCTCGTGGTCAATCTCGATCAGATAGTGTGGAAAGTGTATTAGCTTTAATTGAGGAAATTGCGTTAAAAGGGATAAAAGAAATCGTCTTAACGGGCGTGAATATTGGCGACTTTGGAATACAACAAGGAAAGCGAGAAGAAACATTTTTTGATTTAATCAAAGCAATTGAATTAAAATCTAGCATCAACCGATTTCGCATATCTTCCATTGAGCCTAATTTAATTACCCCTGAAATAATTACTTTCTTGGCAAGTTCCAAGTCTTTTGTGCCTCACTTTCACATACCCTTGCAATCTGGATCGAATACCGTTTTGCGCTTAATGAAACGTCGGTATCAAAGAGAATTATATGTAAACCGTGTTGCCTTAATTAAATCATTGATGCCAAATGCGTGTATTGGTGTAGATGTTATTGTGGGGCATCCAGGGGAAACGCACGAATTATTTTTAGAAACGTACCAGTTTTTGCAGGAGCTAGATATTTCATATTTACATGTATTCCCATATTCAGAAAGGGCTAATACTTTTTCCACTGAAATTTTCCCCAAAATAGATGGCTCTCAAAAATCAGAGAGATCTAAAATGTTACACATACTTTCCGATAAAAAAAGACATGCTTTTTATGAAAGTCAAATAGGGAAAAAGGGAGAAGTTTTGTTTGAAGAATCAAATGAAAATGGATTAATGGAAGGTTTTTCTGAAAACTATGTTAGGTTCAAGTCGGCATATGATCCATTACTCATCAACACCATTCAATCCGTTCGCTATAAATCAATAACTGAAAATGGCGAAGTAACGGGAGATGTTTTGTTCTCGAATGTCTTTGTTTAATTTTCTGAGCTAGAAATAAATTGTTCAATATTGCTTAAAATTCGAATTCTGTTTTCCTCCGTTAATTCAAAATCATGATTGATGTCTTCAAAGACGATTGTTGTGTTCGAATTAAATTTGTACTTATTTATGATTTCTTTGCCACCATAGACATCTTGAAGTCCCTGTATAATTAACATCGGTGTATTTACTTTTTTTAGATGTTCATGCCGATATGCTTCTTCCTCAAAGTCAGGATGCTTAAAAGGATACCCTAGCGAAATTATTTTGTGAATGGGATGTTGTAAGGAAACC
>CANETM010000232.1 GCA_947441205.1 Bacteroidota bacterium
ATCTATTAAATCGCAGTTTAGGCAGGCTATATTGAGTAAATTTGGATATGATCAAAAAGCAGCATTCAATATATTGGGTTTGTCAAATTGGGGGTTGGGTTAGCTATGCGCTGACTATATTCCTTTTTTCCTATGTACTGGAAAGACAAATTAATGTGGTGTTTTTTCAGCGCATAATTATAAGTGTAATGCTTGGTGTTTTAATGACGCATATATTAAGAGCCAGCATTATTATTAATAAATTAAAACCACCAACGCCCTCAAAACAATGGTGGAAGATTTTTTTATTGGTAATATTTTTTTCCTTTTCATATAGCCTTATCAATGGTTCATTAATTGAAGTGTTAAGATTATTTGAACCAGGCAGAGAAATGGCAAAAACGGAAAGTAATCGTTTTGTTTTTTCTTTAGATGCGATTATTGCTAATTGGAATGGAGCAAGGGTTACAAGACGTTTATTTTTTGGATTGATATTAGATACCCCTATATTTTTTGTTTGGATATCTATTTATATTTTATGGCATTATATTGAGTTTGCAAATAAGGAAGAGATTAAAAAAATTAAACTTGAAACACTCATTAAAGAGTTGGAATTAAAAACGATAAAATCACAAATAAATCCACATTTCATTTTCAATGCATTAAATAGTATTCGTGCGTTGGTTGATGAGGATCCTAAGCGTTCCAGACAAGCTATTACCGAGCTTAGTAATATTTTAAGAAGCAGTATTCATAGTAATAAAGTGGAAGTGACAAGTCTTGAAAAAGAATTAGCCATTGTGCAAGATTATTTAGCACTCGAATACATTCGTTTTGCAGACAGGCTAAAAATTATTTATGAAATTGACCCTGCTACTTTACAAAATCAATTGCCACCCATGATGCTTCAAATTTTAGTAGAAAATGCTATAAAACACGGACTAGGCAAGCAACCTGGCGATTGCACCATTAAAATTGTTTCCAAATTTGAGCAAAATAAATTGGAGTTAAAGGTTATGAATACAGGACTTTTAACCCCATCCGAAAATGATGGATTTGGATTGCAAAGTACAAGAGAGCGTTTAAATATTTTATACCAAGGTGAAGCTTTATTTGAAATTTATCAATGTGAGCCCAATCAAGTAACAGCCAAATTAGTAATACCCATTCATTAGCCCCAATTTAAAAATTAAAGCATGCCTATTAACCCGATTAAAGCTATTATTGTTGACGATGAGCGTTTGGCAAGAAATGAATTGAAAAAATTATTAGAACAACATCCAGAAATCCAAGTAGTGGATGAAGCTAGTAATGTCGATGAAGGTGTTGAAAAAATTGATATAGCACGTCCTGATTTAATTTTCTTAGACATACAAATGCCAGGTAAAACAGGCTTTGATTTATTAGCAGAATTAGAAAAATCACCTAGGGTAATATTTACAACTGCTTATGATGAATTCGCGTTAAAAGCTTTTGAAGTAAATGCGTTGGACTATTTGTTAAAACCAATTGACCCATTGCGTTTAGCCGATGCCATCCAAAAATTACAAACTGAAATTCAGTTAGAACAAGCAAGTTTAATGGGCTCCAGCCGTGGTCCATTAACCGAAGCCGATCAGGTATTTGTAAAAGACGGGGAAAAATGTTGGTTTGTTAAATTGGCTGAAATAAGGTTGTTTGAAAGTGTAGGCAACTATGCAAAAGTTTATTTCTCTACACATAAGCCACTTATTTTAAAATCGCTTAATGCTTTAGAGGATCGCTTGGATGAACGTGTATTTTTCAGGGCTAATCGAAAGCATATTATTAACCTACATTGGATTGAAAAAATCGAACCTTATTTTAATGGAGGGTTGCTGGTTGAGCTAAAAGGAGGTGAAAAAATTGAAATTAGTCGTCGTCAAACAGTGAAGTTCAAGGAAATGATGAGTTTCTAATAAACGACTGTACTTTTTATTACGATTTGTTCAAGCTGTGAATAGCAGCAGCGATTTCCTTAATTAAATTTGGGTCCTTTTCAATCGCGTTGCCCACTACAATAATATCGGCTCCTGCTAAACAGTTTTCTTTTGCTTTATCAGCAGTCGTAATACCACCACCAACAATTAGGGGTATACTAATATATTTTGCTACCTGCGTTATCATTGCAGTTGGTATTGCTCTTTGAGCACCGCTTCCCGCATCCATATATATTAATTTTAAGCCAAGCATTTCTCCCGCCATTGCCGTACAAGAAGCGATATCATTTTTATTAGCTGGAATAGGGTTTGTATTTGAAATGTAGGAAACGGTAGTTGGTGTTCCACCATCCACTAACATGTACCCAACAGGCATAATTTCCAATCCGCTTTGTCTTACAAATGGGGCACTAATTACATGCTGGCCAATTAATAGTTCAGGATTACGACCTGAAATTAAGGAAAGGTATAAAAGGGCGTCAGCTTTTGGGGTAATTTGGTCTGGAGAGCCTGGAAATAGAATTACTGGAATATTACACTTTTCCTTAATAGCGGAAACAACCTTGTCTAATGTGTCTGTAACTACTAAACTTCCACCCACAAAAAAGTAGTCCACTTTAGCTTCAATGGCCAAAGCAATAGTGTTTGATAATCCAGTTTCGTCTAATTTATCAGGGTCTACCAAAACAGCAAAAGCTTTATGGGCAGTTGCTTTTCCGTTACTAATTCGTTTATATATATCCTGTTTCATGATAGATCCTAATTGATTAATTCACAAGTCCCAATGCCCAAAAATATCAATTTTAAGGGAATGTAAATGCAACATTTTTATTTATTACAAAAAAAACCGATAATTCAAAGTTTTTTTTCTTAAGAAACTAACAAATGGTGGGGATAAATCGTAGAATTCAATGGGGTTATGGAATTTCGAATTGTTCACTTGAATTTTCCACAGCTGTTAATATTTCTGTTGTTGTATTATCGTTTTAGAAAGATATTTTCGTATACCCATCAAGGTTTTTGAAAAAACCTATTGGGGGACATAACGAACACCCTTTTAAAATTGAATACGACCATGGCTAATCCAAAGACAAAACAAACCCCAGAGAAAGGATTAAAATTCTCTCGCCGCTTTACCAAAGACAATGTTTCTCCATTTGATCAGTTTGATTACGACTACCGTGATAGTGTAATTAAAAATCCAAACGGTGAAAAAGTGTTTGAAATGACAAACGTAGAAGTTCCAAAACAATGGAG
>CANETM010000233.1 GCA_947441205.1 Bacteroidota bacterium
CGTCAACCTGCCCATGTTTATTAATTGCCCAATTTCTTAATTGGTGTAGCTTAATGGTTAAGTGTCCTCTTTCTTGTGCACGCTTCATAATGCTATGCTCAAATGGGCTAGTTAATAATTCAGGTAGTACAGTTAATATTTCAATGGTCATATTGCAAAGTTAATCCAAAAATTCCCCCAAATCACGTCGATTCTTTTTAGTAGGGCGTCCAATTTTACTTAATCTTTTACCTGTTTGGAAAGTAGCAGCAACCTGTCTTACTCTTTCAAGTTCTTCAACAGGTGTTAGGTCTTCATAATATAAAATAGCTTCGGCATAGGCTTTGCGAGTCTCTAAAATTTGAGTTACACGTAGCGTCCAGTTTTTATGCTCTGTCCTAGCCTCATAAATATCGCCTACCACTACTGCACGAGAAGCCTTGACATTTTCACCTTTTAATTTAACGCGACCTTTATCAATGGCATCAGTAGCCTGGCTACGCGTTTTAAAAACGCGTATGGACCATAGGTATTTATCGAGTCTAACTTTTTCTTTCTTATCTTTTTCAGTACTCATGCTTTAGGCATTTTTGTCGGCAAAGTATTTATGGAAATAAGGTATGGTTTCAATGCCTTTGTAGAAATTAACAATATCATATTTTTCATTAGGACTATGTAAATTGTCGCTGTCCAAACCAAAGCCCATAAATACAATTTTCAATCCTAATTCTTTTTCAAATAATGAACAAATGGGAATGCTTCCACCACCTCTTACCGGGATAGGCTCTTTGCCAAATGTCGTCGTAATTGCTTTCGCCGCACTTTTATATTCATGAGAATCAATAGGTGTCATATAGGGTTCACCACCATGGTGTTCAAATGCATCAACAGTTACATTAGGCGGTGCAATTTTTTTGAAATGCGCTAATACCATTGCAGTTATTTTTTCGGAAGATTGATTAGGCACTAATCTGCATGAAATTTTTGCAAAAGCTTTAGATGGTAAAACAGTTTTAGCACCTTCGCCTGTATAGCCTCCCCAAATTCCATTTACTTCCAATGTTGGACGAATACCCGTTCTTTCATTCGTACTATATCCTTTTTCCCCCCAAACTTCCTTGATGCCTAAGTCATCAGACCACTCTTTTAAATCAAAGGGTGCTTCCGCCATTTTTTTTCTTTCAGCATCAGTTGATGCTACCACATCATCATAAAATCCAGGTATCGTAATGTGGTTATTTTCATCATGACAAGAGGCAATCATTTTTGACAAAATAGTTATAGGATTAGCAACAGCTCCACCATAAACACCACTATGTAAATCACGATTAGGTCCTGTTACTTCCACTTCAATATAACTCAAACCTCTAACACCAATATCAATAGAAGGGCTATCCATGCTAATCATTGCGGTGTCACTAATTAATATTACATCGGCTTTTAATAAATCATGATTAGCTTTCACAAAAGTGGCTAAGTTAGGACTGCCAATTTCCTCCTCACCTTCAATAATAAATTTTATGTTAGTGCAAAGCGTATTTGTTTTAGTCATGATTTCCAATGCTTTCACATGCATGTAAAATTGTCCCTTATCATCGCAAGAACCGCGCGCAAATATTTTTCCATCAATAATGGTTGGATCAAAAGGTCCACTATTCCAAAGTTCTAATGGTTCAGCAGGCTGAACGTCATAGTGCCCATAAACCAATACAGTAGGGAAACTAGCATCAACCATCAATTCACCATATACAATTGGATGCCCCTCGGTTTCATAAATTTTTGTTGTTTGTGCACCTGCATCCAGTAGTGATTTTTCAACTGCTTTAGCGCAAGTCAGCATGTCGTCTTTGTTTTCAGTTTTAGCACTCACACTAGGGATGCGTAATAAGTCCAATAATTCATTTAAAAAACGATCCTTGTTTTCATCTTGAAATTGTTTCCAGCTTGTCATACTATTTTATTTTTATCTTAAATTAATTGGTGTTTATGATTGGATAATACATTCTCCATTGTCCAATCCAATTTTTTCTGAAAGGAATGTTGCCTCTTTTCACAATTCTGAATGCAGCAAATGGCACAGCTAAAATACATACAACCGTCAATATGTATGAAAAATTCGACACTATCTCCAAATTTACTTTTAATTAAGTCAGTGAATTGATCCATTACAATATGCGCTTCGTGTACATTTAAATACCAGGGCATTGTTAGGTGACAGTCTATGTGTAATAATGGACCATATTTTATGACCCGCAAATTATGCAAGTCAATCCAATTATCATTTCTATTTGCATTCATCTCCGCAATTACGTTTTCAAGTAAGGCTAAATCGGCTTCATCCATGATACCTGCAATAGACTCTCTTATTATTTTATATCCGTTATAAATTATCCAAATTCCCATTAAAAATGCAATGATGCTATCTAATCCATTATAGTTTGTAATTAATACAATGCCTATTCCAATAATGATACCAAAAGTGGTTATACCATCTATAATTAAATGTTTGCCACTTGAAACCAAAGCAAGCGAATTATTTTTCTTTCCAATTTTTTTAGCAATTACACCAGCCAATAAATTAATGATTGAAGTAGCGAACAATATCCAAACCCCGTTGTCAAGTGCGTGTAATTCATTAGGAGAAAAGTAACTTGTGATAGTCTCTACAATGATAATGAGACCGGCTGTAATAATTAAACTGCCTTCAAAAGCTGCAGAAATAAATTCGGCCTTACCATGTCCGTAAGGATGGTCTTTATCCCTTGGTTTACTAGCGACAAATAAACTGTATAAGCCAATACCGCCCGCTAAAACGTTTACAATACTTTCTAGTGCATCAGATAATACTGACAATGAATGCGTCAGGTAATAAGCAACAAACTTAAGCGCAAATAAAACAATGCTTATTATTGTTATAAAAAATTGAATTCTTAAATTTTGTTTTGAATTATGCACTTATAGGAATTAAATAAATGAGCAGGCAAGAAGCTATTCAATTATAAACTTATTTCACTTCACTAAATCTTTTTTGAACATATTCCCAGTTTACTAAATTCCACCAGGCATTGATATAATCGGGACGTTTGTTTTGATACTTTAAATAATAAGCGTGTTCCCAAACATCCAAACCTAATAATGGAGTTCCTTGCACTTCTGCAATATCCATTAAAGGGTTATCCTGATTAGGTGTTGAACTAATAG
>CANETM010000234.1 GCA_947441205.1 Bacteroidota bacterium
AAGGTCATTCTTGGCCCCCCGCCACCTGCCAAACCTGATTTTTGTAAACTATAGGTAAATCCAATTAAAAAATATTGATTAATCACATTATAGGATTGGTCAACAATTTGGTTTTGAGAAACATTTCGTGAAACTCCAATATTTTTATTTAAAATATCAAACGCACTAATCTTTAATTCAGCCCTTTTATTTTTCAGGAAAAATTTTGAGATACTTGCATTCCAAATAGGTACTGCCGTATTAAATCCTGGTGCCCTTCCTTCATTGATTGTGTAATTCAAAGTTTGATTCACAACAATATTAAAAGGTAAATAATTTATGATATCGGCGTTATAAACTCTAGTTATAAAGTTGGTATTTAAAGCCTTATTAATAGCATTATTGGTATTGTTGTAATTATGCCTTGCTACCAAGTTTATATCTATCACTTCGTCTAAACTAAAGGAGTAAGTAATGTTAGGTGAAAATGATTTTATAATAATGGTATTTAAAACGCCATTCGCATAATTGACATTATTATTATAACCTGCATTTAATCCAAAATTAATTCTTGAATATAATTTTTTAACACCAAAGCCGTAATTCATGGTTGCATTTATACGATATATACCATTTACATTCACTGGCTTTGATAAGGTTTGTCTTGTAGGTAAAATACTATCATAATTAACAATTGAATTATCGGCAAACTGTGCATTTAATAAAGCAAAGAAATTACGTTGTGCAAGAATTTTGGTTGAGAAGAATCTTAAATTAAGATTGTGATTATAGGTACGCTGTAAATTAGGATTACCAATGGTTTGATTGTTTATATTACTTTGATCTAACACTGGTTGTAATTGCGTAAGCGTTGGTTGATTGGTAGAAGTACGGTACGTAAAATTTAAATTTTGCGTTTGTGAAAAATTATATTGGAACACGGCAGCAGGTAAGATGTCTTTAAACTCTTGCTTTATTTTTGTGTTCGTACTTGTATTAACTCCATTCAACATGGCATTTTGCATTGAGAATCCTGTTGAAAAATTATACTTCTTTTGATTTAATCTATAATTCATACCTCCACCCGCATAGGTATATTCTGAATTAAATTCATTCGTCAATCTTGTATTTAATAAATCATATTGGGTGTTAGCGTTGTTTTTATCAAATACTCTTCTGCTTGAACTACTGTTATTTTGATTTAAATACGCATTAAATTCTAACAATGATTTTTTAGTAATGGGTTCAGTGTAAACTACATTAGCTGAATAACTTTCGGTTATTCCCTTGCGTTTGTTTTGCTGATCTAAAATGGAATCCTTTGTTATGATACCTAGTGTATAAAAAATTTGGTCGGTAAATTGATCGCCGTTAGCAATGGACTCATTAAATCCCTGAGTAAGTGTAGATGAAATAGTACGACCTTTTTTCTGAAACTTTTTTCTTAATAATAAGGTATTGGAAATATTAGTTGCATCTGAAACACTTGAGGATTTAGTAGCAGTGGCATTAGTTGGCGTACCGTCAGGTAAAGTGGTGTATGTCGATGACTCGCTACTAGAAGTATTATGTTGTTTAGAAAAACTAGGTGTGTATTTATAAGAGAAGGTTTCAGATACTTTATTATCAATAGTTAAATTTAATCTTTGTTGTTGATTTCTAGTATTTGAAATGGAGTTGCTGGTTCTATTAAAATTATTTCCTGGAATTAAATTTTGTGTGAATGAATTGCTGGTATTATACCTTGACACATCACTTACATTTGCGTTGGTATTAAAATCCATTTTTTTATCATTCAAAACATTTGAATAATTTCCTCCTAAGGAGTAGGTTTCTGCTACACCTCTTGCATTTGCATCGGTTCCGCCATCACCACCTGAAAAATTTACCGTTACGCCACCGCCGCCTCTACCTCCGCCACCGCCTGAAAAATTAGCAATATCACCATTATTAAAATTTTGCTTATTTACATTATTAGCCGTTCCTATAAATGAATATTGTTCGTCATTATTAATTCTATTTACATTGCCTTGACCATCAAAGCGACCAGGCGTTCCAAATGCAGAACCAATTTTTCCAAAAGTGGATTGCTTACGATCTTTTTTGGTTTTGATATTTATGGCAGTTTCTTCATTTCCATCATCAATGCCCGTAAACATAGCTTGATCTGATTTACGATCATATACTTGAATTTTATCTACAGCGTCTGCTGGTAAATTTCTAGTAGCCATTTTAGGATCGCCGGTAAAAAACTCTTTTCCATTCACATATACCTTGGTAACCGATTTTCCATTAACAGTAATAGCACCTGCTTTATCAACCTCAATACCTGGCATTTTTTTAAGCATGTCTTCAACAACAGCATTTGGAACTGTCTTAAAGTTTTCGGAATTAAATTCAATAGAGTCACCATTGATAACAACAGGAGGTCTCCTTGCTGTTACGGTAACAGAACTAATTTGACTTGCGTCTGTTAAATAAACATTACCTAATGATAATTTATTGGTAGTGCCCATTTTAAGACCAAGCCATAAAGGTTGGTACCCGATATAGGAAACGGATAAAAGATATTTACCTGGTACTATATTTTTAAACTGAAAAAAGCCATCTTCATTGGCCCTGGTAAAATTAATTAAAGAGGAGTCCTTGGCGTTCGCTAAAGAAACCGTTGCCGAAGTCAGCGTTTTCTTCAAAACACTATCCATAATGGTTCCGTCAATGGTAATATTTTGCGCATTTGCTTGAAAACCAGCAAGTAAACCGCCTAAAATACAAAAGGCTAAAATTGCTTTTTTAATCATAATATAAAAATACGATTCCATTCGTAAAAGAGGTTGAATAAAGGTTAAAATCCTGCATTATTACACTAACAATTACATGAATGGATAAACGGTAAGTAATTGATTTGAAAATTTCGGCGCTGTCTGATGATTTTACTAACTTTCATTAAAATATATATGTTATGAGATTTACTTGTTTGATGCTTATTTTGACATTTGGTTTAATACAAACCAATGCTCAGAGCCAAAATAATACAAAAAAAGACAGTACCATTTTTACAACCTATAAAGGTTTGCCTTTAAAAGCAACTAGGTCAATACCTTTAAATACAAGTGAAGGTACTTGGACCTCGGTAAACATTAGTCCTGATGGGAAAACCTTGGTTTTTG
>CANETM010000235.1 GCA_947441205.1 Bacteroidota bacterium
AGCACAGGATCAGAGGTAATTGAAAATCCAATCTTATCTAACTTTAAAGGTGGATTGAACGTATTGGATTACTTTATTTCAACACACGGTGCGCGTAAAGGTCTTGCGGATACGGCGTTAAAAACTGCGGATGCGGGTTACTTAACACGTCGTTTAGTAGACGTTTCTCAAGACGTTGTAATCTCAGAAGAAGATTGCGGAACATTACGTGGAATTGCTACAAGTGCTTTAAAAGACAACGAAGATGTAATTGAAATATTAGCAGATAGAATTGAAGGACGTACTTCATTACATGATGTATTCAATCCATTCACAAATGAAATCATTGTTGCTGCAGGTGAGGAAATAACTATTGACGAAGCGCGTGCTATTGAAGAAGCTGCTATTGAAACGGTTGAAATCCGTTCGGTATTAACTTGTGAAAGTAAGCGTGGTGTTTGCGTTAAATGTTATGGACGAAACTTAGCTACTGGTTATATTACTCAAAGAGGTGATGCAGTTGGTATTATCGCTGCACAATCAATTGGTGAGCCAGGAACGCAGTTAACATTACGTACTTTCCACGTGGGTGGTGTTGCCGGTTCTTCATCAGTTGAATCTAGCTTAAACGCTAAGTTTGATGGTACTATCCAATTCGACGGATTACGTACAGTTGATACTATTAATAACGATGGAAACAAAGTGAAAGTAGTTATCGGACGTACTGGTGAAGTTAGAATTATGGATGTGAAGAACGATCGATTAATGATTACTAATAACGTTCCTTATGGTGCATTATTAGCAGTTAAAGACGGTGCTCAAGTTAAGAAAGGTGATGTGATTTGTACTTGGGATCCATTCAACAACGTTATCGTTGCTGAGCAAAATGGTAAAATCAAGTTTGAAAATATTACAGAAGGATTCACTTATCGTGATGAAGCGGATGAGCAAACAGGTCACCGTGAAAAAGTGGTTATTGAATCTAAGGATAAAACAAGAATCCCAACTATTATCTTAGAAGGTGGAAGAGACAGCAAACATTATAACTTACCAGTAGGTTCACACATTGTTATCGAAGAAGGTGTGGAAGTGAAAGCAGGTCATGTGTTAGTTAAAATTCCAAGAGTATTAGGTAAGTTAAAGGATATCACTGGAGGTTTACCACGTGTAACTGAATTATTCGAAGCACGTAATCCAGGTAACCCTGCGATTGTTTGTGAGATTGACGGTATCGTAGCATTTGGAAATATTAAGCGTGGTAATAGAGAAATTGTTGTAGAGTCTAAAGATGGCATGGTTAAAAAGTACTTAGTACCATTAACACGTCAAATTTTAGTACAAGACAGCGACTTCGTAAAAGCAGGTTCACCATTATCTGATGGACAAATTGCGCCGGCTGATATTTTAGCAATTAGAGGTCCATATGCAGTTCAAGAATACGTTGTAAATGAAATCCAAGAGGTTTACCGTTTACAAGGTGTAAGAATCAATGACAAGCATATTGAAGTAATTGTTCGTCAAATGATGAAGAAAGTAGAAATCGTTGATGCAGGTGATACTAAGTTCTTAGAAGAAGATTTAGAAGATCGCTTTGATTTTATCGAGGAAAACGATCGTATCTATGATAAGAAAGTAGTTACAGAAGCAGGTGAAAGCACAAAATTAAAAGCTGGTCAAATTGTTACTGTTCGTGAATTTAGAGAAGAGAATTCTATTTTAAGACGTAACGACAAAAAGCTAGTGGAAGTTCGTGATGCTAAACCAGCAACTGCTCGTCCAGTATTATTAGGTATTACAAAAGCTTCATTGGGTGTACAAAGCTGGATTTCAGCTGCGTCATTCCAAGAGACAACAAAAGTATTAAGCCAAGCCGCAATTCAAGGTAAGGTGGATATGATGTTAGGCTTGAAAGAGAATGTAATTACAGGTCATTTAATCCCTGCAGGTACAGGTCAAAAAGAATTCGAGAAATTGATCGTAGGAAGCAAGGAAGAATATGAAGTGTTGGCTACAACTCGCGAAGCAATGAGCTTTGATGATGAAGAATAACACTGTTTAGTATAAAAAGTTAAAAAGCAGGAAGTAGCAATATTTCCTGCTTTTTTTATGTATTTTTTATATTGTAGATTTATTTTTTTTGCCTATTTTTATAGAGTACTGATAATATAGAGGTACCTATTTTTTTACTTAATCATTTATAATGAAACCAATTTTTTGGATTGTTAATGGAGTTTTAGCTGTAGCGGTAATTGTGCTATTTGTTTTACATTTTAATACCAATACAACACCTACTAAGGCGTCTTTAATGGCGAGTGGTGGAGGCAAGGTTGCTTATTTTGAAATTGACTCTATTCAAAATAGTTATGAGTTTTTTAAAGAAGTAAAATCAGCTTTGCAATTAAAGGATATGGAAAATACAAAGCAATTAACCAATTTAAAAAACGATTACATTGCTAAGTATCAGGATTTACAAAAATACGGTCAAGGTTTATCACAAGCTGAAGTGGCAAATCGTCAACAAGAATTAGTAAAAGCAGAAAAAAATTATACAAGTAAGGAACAACAATTAGCTGCTGAAATGCAGGAGGAAAGTTATAAGCGTTTACAAGAAGTAAAAAAGAAAATTGAAAACTATTTGGCTGATTATAATAAGGGCAAACAATTTGCCTATATCTTATCAAGCAACCCTGATTTAATGTATTACAAGGACACTGCCTACGACATTACAGCTGATATAATTAAAGGTTTAAATTCCGAATACAAACCTAAAAAATAAGTATAAAAATCCCGTTATCATAACGGGATTTTTTTTATCTTACTATTTCTATAAAAAACAAAATATGTCTTCTACGCAAAATAGCGGCTTTAAACCAACACTAAGTGCATTTGATGCAACCATGATTGTTGCTGGTAGCATGATTGGCTCTGGTATATTTATTGTGAGCGCCGATATTACCAGAAATGTGGGCTCAGCGGGCTGGTTGGTTGCAGTTTGGCTTTTAACGGGTTTTATGACGCTTACAGCTGCCTTAAGTTACGGCGAGTTAAGTGCTATGTTCCCAAAAGCAGGAGGTCAATATGTGTACTTAAAAGAATCATACAATCCTTTATTGGGTTTCTTATATGGATGG
>CANETM010000236.1 GCA_947441205.1 Bacteroidota bacterium
AACCATCTCAAGTCCTAACAGAAAAATCACAATAGAACCTCCCACCGCGAATGATTTAACATCCAAACCCAACAATTGTAAAAAAGGTTTTCCTAGGAATAAAAATAAAATCATAAGACCTCCTGAAATCAAAGTCACATTTAATGATTTTATGGCCCCTGTTTTTTCTTTCATCGCAATTAAAAGCGGGATGGAACCCACAATATCAATAACCGCAAACAATGTAAAAACGATGGTCAGAAGTTCATCTATTTTAAATTCCATAAAAAAAAGCTTTGCATGAAGGTACAAAGCTTTTTTAGATTTAATAACTCATTTCAATCAGCCTAAGATAAGCTTGCTTTGCAATGATTTATTGTAATATCTTACCAATGAAATTATAGTAATACAATTCATTAAAATTGAAGTCTAATTCCAATTTGTATCATCCGACCAATAGCATTATAACCATTGACTTCACTAAAATTATCGTTCAATAGATTTTGTCCATTTGCAAATACGACAACTCGTTTGCTCCATTTGTATTGAATTGCGGTGTTAAGTAAGGTATAGTAACCTAAGGTCACATCTGGACTTGCGTACCCGCCTACATCCTTACGTTCGCTAATAAATCTTCCTGTAAGGCTGACATCCCATTTTGCATTAATTGCATAATGCCATTGTACATTTAAACTATGCTTTGGGCGCTTTAATAAATAATTATATGTAATGGTATCGGTTGTGGTGATTCTATTTTGATTGGTTTCTTGTCCATTCATTAAAGTGTAATTCAACGAAAAATTATGTTGAGTAGTGACAGGATGCTGAATTTCTATTTCTAATCCGTTCACTTTTTGTTGGATAAAATTGAAAAAATTATAGTCAATATAATTATAGTCAATTCCGTTTTTGATGGTTCTATTATAGTAAACCGCTCTTGCAAAAATCTGTCCTTTTCTAAAGGAAATCCCAAGCTCAGTATTAAATGAGGTTTCGGCTTTTAAATCATCATTATATCCCAGTTGATATAGTGACGGTGCTTTAAATCCTGTAGATACACTTGCAATCAATCTTACCTGATCATTTAATGCATAAGATGGATTGAATGTAAATGTCTGGTTATTGCCAAAGCGATTGTGGTTATTGTATCTAGCCCCTAGTTCAAGCAACCATTTTTTCGAATTGTTATTGATCAAAGCCGAGGTGTATAATGCATTCTGAAATTGAAATGTGTCTTTAAAAACATCATTGTAAGGGCCGTATTGGCTGATTGATTCGTAGGTTTGATTATATGACCCATATCTAAAATCAGTTCCTATAATCCATTGAATATTTTTATGAATTGGTGTTGATAAAAAGGCATCTGCAAAATGGGTTTTACCTGCATATTGATTGTTCTCAAAAATGGTGTAGGTCCTATCCACACTATCATTGAAATAATTTCTGTCCTGTGTGGTATACTGGTATTGTAATTGAAAACTTGTTTTTGACTTTTTATATTTCAAGACTAGGCCGCTCATCGTTGTAGCGTTTTTAAATTCATTATCTTGATCGTCTTTAAAGCCACCATAATCTATGTCAGATTTATAGGCGGTTTTTCTACTAGATAATTGCAAATTCCAAAGCGTATCAATCTGGTATTTTGCTTTAACAAAAAAGCTATTGTTTTGATAACCATCTAAATCAAAATTTCCTTTATTAGAGGTGTCTTTCGCCGAAGAAAAGCCATCTGCATTTTGATTTTCAAATCCAAAAGCAAAGTCAAGCTTTTTGAAATTACTATTAAACTGAAAATTACCTTGTTTTGTTCCGTAGCTACCATAATTAAATCCACCTCCACCACCGCCTTTTGATTTTGTGATGATATTGATCACACCTCCAATTGCATCCGATCCATATAATGTACTTTGTGCCCCTTTTAATATTTCAATACGCTCCACTTGATTCAAAGGAATTAAATTCAAATCAAATTCATTGCTAATCATGGAAGGGTCGCCTACTGGTGCACCGTCTAGTAAAATCAATGTTCTTCCAGAAGCCGCTCCACGCATATAAATACTTGGAACAGTGCCTAAATTACTTAATGTACCTGGCAAGCTCAATCCAGCTTGTTCGTTTAATATTTGTGCAATAGTCCTGCCTGCGTTTTGTTCAATTTGTGCAGCGGTAATAACGGTAATGACTTTACTAGTTCCATCTTGTTTCTGCTCAATTTTATTGGCAGTTACAATTACATCGTCTAAAGTGCTAGCAGTTTTTCCAACTACTTTTTTGACTGAAGAATTTTTTGAAAGAGTGTCTTTTTGCCCAAAGAGTAGGGTGGTAGCGATTAAGCCGACCGAGAGCGTGAATAATTTTTTGCTCATTGTGTTGTTTTTGTTGGTTAACAATGAGCTTCCTGGAAAAAAGAACCATAATTGGTTGTTGGTAAGCATTTATAAGGTAGCGAAAATACTAACCCATAAAACTTCGTTCAACAATGTCTTTACAATCCTGCTTTTTACCCGAAAGCTGTTGGTTATAAATTAACTAGGCAGGTCTTCTGGCTTGTTCTTTTTAATTGCATCCTTCCCAAATTGCTTCAGTGGATTATTGCAATTCGTTGTTACCAACGATAAACTTACAGCTACGGGAATAGCTCCAGCATTTACTGGATTCCCTTTTAATCATTTTCATGAACCTAATTCCAGCACAAACTTATTAATTAATGTTGGCCCGCAATACTTTAATTATTAACGCTTTGTTGAAAACTAGCCAACTTTTTATATATTTAACCTTATCAAATATTAGGAATTTTAATTACGCTAATTAAATAATTGAGATTTTCAAAAAATCACAATGAAGCAAAAGCAAGCTATTAATTTTTTAGTCTTACTATGATTGTAGTAAGCTTGGTGATAGGTATGGGAATTTTTAAAACCCCTGCTACAATTGCTGCTAAGTCAGGAACCCCATTTATATTTTTTTCGGCTTGGATAATTGGTGGTGTAGTTGCTTTGTTTGGTGCACTCACTTATGCTGAAATTGGACAACGATTGCCAGTGATGGGTGGTTATTATAAAGTTTTTGCGCATTGTTATCATCCTGGTGTTGGTTTTACTATTAATGTTTTAATAT
>CANETM010000237.1 GCA_947441205.1 Bacteroidota bacterium
AATAATACTTTCAGGCTAATCTGTACCCTATCTGTTTTTTCAATGATTAGTTTTTGAGTGGTGTGTAATGGTTCAAGCAATACTAAGTTGCTGATGGGTTTAAGTATAGTTAGTAGTACTTCCTCGGGCTTGGTGTTGCTTTCCATTATACCTGTACTATGTTGAAAAAAAGTAGATGCATTAAAGTCGGATCTTCTTTTATAAACATTGTTGAGTATTACTAAATCAGTTATTCTGTCCAAAGCATAAGTGATGTATTTTTCTTTTTCTTCACTCCAACCTATTACATACCATCTATTTCTATTTTCTTTAATCAAATAGGGTATTAAACTAGCAGCACTTGACTTTCCTTTGTAAATGTTTTTATACTGAAACTGTATAGCTTGCTTGTTTTTAATGGCTTCGTAAATAGACTCAATCAAATCCATCCCTTTTGTATGAACTGATTTTTCAAATTGAACCAATTCGTCCAAAACCTTATCGTCACCATCTATATCCAATGCAAAACGAGTATTGATTCTTTCAATTGCATTTTTGAAATTGCTGAAAATGGGAACCTCCTTATATTGATATAATAACTGCGAGGCAAATTGCAAAGCGGACCACTCTTCCTCATCTAAATTTAGTTCGGCAATGGAAAACCCAATCTCACCATAAACATACCCACCCTCCACTTTTGAATATACAATAGGTGCGCTATAACCCATAGGTGCTTCCTCCCTCATTGCCCTAATATCCTTCTCAATGGTGGAAGTAGATACATCAGTTTTTAAAACGGTACTACATTTAGCCGCCAACTGTTCCAAATTGGGGAATGGCTTACGTTTATCATTCAACATTTGGTCTATAACACGGTATCTAGTAGCTGCTGATTTATTCTTTGGCATCATTTATTATTTGCATATTCTAGATCCTTTATCATGAAGGCTTATTCATTAATCCAAAATCGGAAGTAATGCTAGCACCAAATGACTGGACGGCGGAACTGTCAAACTTATAAAATTTGAAGTTCCATTAATTAAAATTTTCTTTTCGATTAACATTTTTTCAAAACTAACTATTTCTAATTTGCTTCCATCATGAATTGTAATGCAATTAACTAAATCACTATTTGTCATCAAGCCACTCCCAATAAATCCCTCCCCTAGGGCGATATTTAATAAAATATCGTAGTTGTTTTGTGTATTAATAACATTTACAGTGACATCATCAGGAAGACCTTCATTTGTAAATAAATTAATATTCCTTTCAGATTTATTGGTATTTATAAATTCAATGGTAAATCCTCTATTCATTTTAAAGTTATTTTATAATTCTTTACCAATTTAAGTGTATTGTTTTAAAATATCAACTTATTGCATCTTCTTTTAAATAATATTTAAGTCCTCCAATACCTTCCGCTTTGCTCTTGTAAGTTTGATTTTAATTGAAAAACTTATGTCAAAACTGCAATTGGATTTTAAAGAAGAATTACAATTATTACGCAACTATATAATATCAGCGTTTAGCAAAAAATATTTAAACCATTGGCTTTGCTTATTTGCCGGATTGCCATTTTTGTATTTATACGATCACCCTTTATTAATTATAAATCTCTTTAAATAATACTTATGGACACTAAACAAATTATTCAGCTATTTACAAAAGGGAGTGTAGTCTTTGACGATATTTTATTCAAAAAATTAGAATGCACTTATGGTATTCAATTAGTACAAAAAGGTAAAAGCCGTTTTGACACAAGGTATAATCAATCAGACAAGGACTGGATGGTTAATAAGGAATTAGGCTGGGGCGGATCCATGAGTGATGATTACCCATTCCGTTGGGATATTACCTCTGATGCAAGTGTTGTTTGTTATAGGAGCAACTTCGTAGAATATATATTTTTTGACCTTGTAGTGCTTTCAAAAGTAGAACAGGATATAATCATTAAAGAAAAAGAGATAGCTGACAAAGAAGCTAATGAAAGGGCAAGAATCGTTGAAATCCTTACACCAGTATTAGTTCATCAAATGATGCCTTATAATAAAGTTCATACCGGTTTTCTTGAAATTAACTATGGTATTCACTTAAAGCAAACACAAAGGGGAATGCACATGAATATGAAGTATAAACCAAGGTATGGTAGCACCAATTGGGTCGCTAATCAGGTATTATGCTGGGGCTCCAATACAGGATGGGATATTACGACTGATGGTAAAATAGCTTGTTGCCGAATTAACTATGATGATTATGTGAATTTTGAGATAGAAGTGCTTACGCCTGAGCAAATTGAAGAATATAAAGGAAAGGAGCTGAGAAGTGATGAGGAATTACTTAAAAGATTAAAGTTTTTGAAGACTATGCTTGAAGAAGACGTAATTACGCCAGCCGATTATGATTAAAAGAAGATAGAATTGATTAAGGCGATATAATTAAAGCGATTTTTTCTCTAGTTTTATCAAAAAGAAATAAAAATGAGTTCAATATTAAAATTTACACCAATAGTAGAACCCATAAAAGATACCATTACTGGTGAAGTTATAGTTAATGGTTATCAGCTTTCTGTGCCATTTGAATTATTCCTACAAAACAAGTTCAATGCGAAGTTGAATCTTTATTGTCCCAATTTTGATTTCATTAAAAATTCAGTCATGCTGCATGCATGGTTCGTTAATAAAGAAGGTAGGTTTATTAATAAAGAAACGCATATTACCTCCATTCAGTGGATTGATGATATGAAATTTAAACAAGCTGATACAATGTATTGGCCAAATATTGATCAGGAAGTTATTCAGTCATTTAAATATGATTTATTCATGATTGTCCAGCCTATAGTAGCGTCAGGCAAACCTGAATTTGTTTTAGAAATTGAGTAAGCCCATTAAACTAAAAATAGGTATTCACAGCGAATTCAAACTGTTCAATAAATACCTTTTTAAATGGATTAATAATAGTTTGTTCATAAAACACTAGCATCGCTTTTTTATACGCTATGGAATCTATGGTTCTAAATGAGATTGGGCAATAATGGTTATTCATTAAAATTGCATTACTTATAATCCTAGCAGTTCTTTTATTCCCATCAGAAAATGGTTGAA
>CANETM010000238.1 GCA_947441205.1 Bacteroidota bacterium
ACGGGTACGATGGACCGTAAACGTAATTTAAACTTTGATGAAATTTACGATCAAGTCGTTTATATCAATCAACAAAGTGAAGCTACCCACGAAAAGCACTTAAGTAATATTGTATTTATGGGAATGGGTGAGCCATTAATGAACTATCACAACGTATTAAAAGCAATTGAAAAAATTACATCACCCGATGGATTGGGAATGAGCCCTAATCGTATCACTGTTTCAACCGCAGGTTTAGTAAAACAAATTAGACAACTGGGTGATGATGGTGTTAAATTTAAATTAGCCATTTCCTTACACGCTCCTAATGATAAAAAGCGAAATGAAGTAATGCCTATCAACGAAAGTAATAATATCAAATCCTTGGTGGAAGCTTTAAATTACTTTTATAAAAAAACAGGTACTGAAATTTCATTTGAATATATTTTATTTAAAGACTTTAATGATTCAGAAAAGGATGCCGAGGAATTGACTAAAATTTATCGTCAAGTTCCGGCCGATTTAATCAACGTCATTGAATACAACACGGTTGATAATTTTGGATTTGATAAACCTGATGAAGATGGATTTGAGCGTTTTGTAGAAATTTTACAAAAAAATCGTGTTAATGTTAGAGTGAGACGCAGTAGAGGGAAGGATATTGATGCTGCTTGCGGACAATTGGCAAATAAAGGATAAGCAAATTGCTTCCTAAAATAAAAGGTACATGAAGAATAAAAGATCAGACAACTTTGACAAATTTGCCAACAAGAAAAAAGGCAGTGCTGTAAAAGAAGAATATAGGCAAGAAAAGAAAAAAGCAAAGGCTGATTCGAGAGCTGCCGGTGAAGCTGCACGTCAACGAAAAAAAGACATTGCAAAAGGAATTATTGTTGCACCTGTTGGCAATAATAAAAAAGGTGGCTATGATAAAAAAGATTATGTAACGGGGCCGCCAAAATATTCAATTCCTTTAAGATCTAAATCAGCACCAAAAAATATGGTTGATGACAGACCCGCTAAATATGGTGAAATTAAAAGAGGAGCTGGTGTTGGTTCACCACGTTTAGCTGCATCAAAACGAACGCCTGCATCCATGGATAAAGCCGATGCAAAACGAACTGCTAGCATTGGAAAAGTAAATGCAAGTGAGGACATACCACATGAGCAAATGCCTTTAAATAAATTTATAGCACATGCGGGTACATGTGGAAGACGTGAAGCTGCAGAATTGGTAAAAAATTGTCATGTTACGGTCAATGGCGATACGGTTTTAGAGCCTGGCTATAAAGTACAATACAAAGACGTTATTCGTTTAAAAGGTAAAGTTTTAAAACTACAAGTTACCCCTGTTTATATTTTATTAAACAAGCCTAAGGATTATATATGTACTGCAAACGATCCTGAAGGAAGAAAAACGGTTTTAGATATTATTAAAAATGCTACTACACAAAGAATGTTCCCAGTAGGACGCTTGGACCGAAACACAACAGGCGTTTTAATATTAACGAATGACGGTGACTTAGCACAAAAATTAACGCACCCTTCCTACGAGATTAAAAAAATATACGAGGTTACATTGGACAAGCCTGTAACCAAAGCTGACATGGAAGCGATTGCAGCAGGTGTTACTTTAGAGGACGGATTTATTGCAGCAGATGCAGTTAGTTATGTTGGAAAAGAAAGAGATGTAATTGGAATTGAAATTCATAGCGGCCGTAACAGAATTGTAAGAAGAATATTTGAACATTTAGGATATGACGTTAGACATTTGGATAGAGTCATGTTTGCTAACCTTACAAAAAAGAATGTGGATCGTGGCAAATGGCGCTTTTTAAGTGAAAAAGAAGTTCGCTTATTAAAATTTTTGAATAAATCATTTACACGTAACGCATTAAAATAAATATCAGTAATCTTCAGCGCAAAAATTTACCACAATATTTATTCCATTAACTTATTATAAGGATGTTAGATATACTTTTTGAAGACGATGATATCATAGTACTTAATAAGCCTGCAGGTTTATTAAGTATACCTGATCGATTTGGGAAAGAGGCATCGCTAAAATCATTATTACTAGAAAAATTTGGAAATATATTTACGGTACACCGTTTAGACCAACAAACAAGTGGCTTGATTATTTTTGCAAAAAATGCTGAATCACACAAGCAATTAAGTGAGCTATTTGAAGGACGAACCATTATCAAAAAATATTTTGGATTAGTCAATGGACGTCCTCCACAACAAGGTATTATTGAAGAATTTATGATGGAACATCCTATTCGTAAGGGGTATATGATGATACATGCAAAAGGTAAAGAATCAAAGACCTCCTATGATGTCGTTAAATATTTTAAGCAATATGCTTGGGTTAGTTTTCAAATTCATACAGGACGTACACATCAAATTAGAGTGCATGCAAAGCATATTGGACATCCCATTGTATCAGATGAATTGTATGGTGATGGTGAAAAACTAAAATTATCAAGCATTAAAAAGAAGAACTTTAAATTGGCGAAAGTGGAAGAGGAAGAACGCCCATTAATGTCAAGACAGGCTTTACATGCAGCTAGTGTTCAATTTGAATACAAAGGAAAGGAGCTCCTTTTGGAAGCCCCTTTACCTAAAGATTTATCTGCTACTTTAAAACAGTTGGAAAAATGGAATGCAGTGTTATCATAAATGCTGCTTAATATAAATTTATAATTTAGATTTATAAATTACGCCGTCCTTCATTACAAAGTTTACTTTCCCCATCACTTCCACATTTAAAATGGGGTCGCCATCAACTGCGATGATATCAGCTAATTTATTTTTTTCAATACTACCTAAAATAGCTTGTGTTCCCATAAGGTCAGCAGCATTCCAAGTTGCAGCTTGAATGGCTTCAATCATTGGCATTCCTGCTTCTGTCATATATACAAACTCTTTCCAATTTTTTCCGTGCTTGAACACACCAGCGTCTGTTCCAAACGCAATTTTCACACCCGCTTTATACGCCTTAGAAAAAGTATTCTGAATTTTTGGTCCAATTTCTAATGCTTTTTTTGCAACCACTGGAGGATAATATCCAGGCATTTTTGCAGAGTCTGAT
>CANETM010000239.1 GCA_947441205.1 Bacteroidota bacterium
ACTATTGATTTACAAACTAAAAATCCATTGGAAATAACCGTGTCAATTTTTGATTTAAATCTCAAGAAAATAAGTTCTTTTCCTACAGTAAATTTAAATTCAGGAAAACATACCCTCCCACTTTCAATTTCAAATTTAGCCAATGGCTTTTATTACCTTGAAATTAAAAGTGAAAAAACTATTATTCGCAAAAAAGTGCAGGTTTTTCATTAAAGAAGAAGTTTTTAATAGTAATCCTTTTAAAAAAAACAAAAATGAAATTACTAATTCCAATTATTTGTTTTCTCCAGCTAACTTTTGTAGTTGCTCAAAGTAATTTCCAAGTTCAAATTGGTGGTAGTCTTGAGGATATTGCCTATTCCTGTAAGAAAACTGCTGATGGTGCTTATATCATAGCAGGAAGGACTTTCAGCTTTGGCACTGGTGGTTGGGAAGGATATATCACCAAATTTAATACAAATGCTGATACAGTTTGGACACGAACATTTGGTAATTCACAATACGACGAATTACAAGATATTGAACTAACAAATGATGGCGGATATATTGCTGTCGGACATACCACAACTAACGATTGGGATGGTAATGTATATTTAATTAAACTTAGTGCGACAGGTACAGTTTTATGGTCTAAAGAATATGGAGGTGCAATTGGATTATCTGATAAAGGATATTCTGTTTGTCAAACAAATGACGGAGGCTACGCGGTAACAGGAACGACAGAAACCTATGGTGCCGGAGGTGATGATGTCTATGTTTTGAAAGTAAACTCAACAGGTTCAATTGTTTGGACAGCTGTCATTGGTTCCGCGAATACGACATCTACAATAATGGATGCAGGAAGAGAGATACAAGAAACAAGTGATGGAGGCTTAATAGTTGTTGGTTATACAAGTGCTGTCGATTCTTTTTCTGATGTTTATTTGATTAAATTAAATTCAAATGGTTCTGTCCAATGGAAAAAAACGTTTGGTGGTAACTCATACGATATTGGCTACACAGTGCACCAAACCTCTGATAATGGTTTTATAATTGGGGCAACAACGAATAGTTTTGGTGCTGGAAATTGGGATTCCTATCTAATAAAAACAGATGAAAATGGAACTTTGCTTTGGAGTAAAACATACGGTAAATCTGGTGAGGATAGACTTCAATGCGCACGACAAACTGCAAATGGAGGTTATATTCTTTGTGGGCGCACACAAAGTTTTGGTTCTGGAAGTTTTGATGCTTTACTTCAACGAACTGATGCTTCTGGCAATTTACTTTGGACAAAAGCCTACGGAGGTTCTTCCGATGATCAAGGATTCTCTGTAATAGAGGACGGGACTTCATTTATTTTTTGTGGATACACCTCAAGTTCAGGCGCCGGAAGCAAAGATTTTTTTTTATTTTCAGCTAATTCTGTTGGAAATACAGGTTGTAATGAAATTACAGGAACTGGAATATCAACTACTAATCCAGTAACTGTTGTTTCAACAGCTGGGAATCTAACATCTGGTGGCTCAATTATTAATCCTATTACTGCGGTGCGCTTCCCAAATTCAATAAAAACTACATCCTGCATTACTCCAATATGCTCTGTAAACGCAGGAAATGATATTGTAGTCTGTCAAGGAGCAGCAATAACATTGAACGCTACAGGATCTACGAGTTACTCTTGGTCAAATGGTATTCAAAATGGAGTTCCATTTATTCCAACAACTAGTCAATTATATAGCGTAGTTGGTACTTTGGGATCATGCACAAGTAGCGATCAAATTTTTGTAACTGTAAACAACGCACCAATAATTAATGCAGGAATCGACCAATCTCTTTGTGTTGGAGATTCTGCAACACTACTTGCAACAGGTGCAGATGTTTATTCGTGGAATAATGGCATATCTAATGGTATTCCTTTTGAGCCAGCAACAACTACAACTTATACCGTTTCAGGAACAAATTCTCTTACAGGTTGCTCAAGTTCTGATCAAGTTTTAATTAGTGTTAATGATTTACCCTTAATTAATGCAGGGGCTGATAAAATTATTTGTTCTGGATATTCAGTTATTTTAGAAGCAACAGGTGGTGTAACATATAGCTGGAATAACAATGTTCAGAATGGTATATCTTTTAATCCAGTTATATCTAACGTATATTCTGTTGTTGGAACTGATGCAAATGGCTGCGAAAATACTGATAATGTATTAGTAACAGTCAATTATCATTCATCCAGTACTAATAATCAAACTGCGATTAATTCATTTACATGGTCAGCGAATAATCAAACTTATTTTTCAAGCGGAACTTATTCAACAATAATTCTAAATGCAGTTGGTTGCGATAGTTCATTAACCCTAAATTTAACAATCCAATCAAGTGGAACTGAAGAATTGAATGAAATTTCTACACTTGTTTACCCAAACCCAACTAATGGCTTAATATCAGTAGAAATAGATAAAATTTTTATTGGAGAAAAATTCAGTATAACGGATCAACTTGGGAAGATAATTTTCGAAGGAGAAATCAAAAATAATAAAATAGAAATTGATATTTCTCATCTTTCTAATGGTTTATACTTTTTTAAATTTGGCAGAAAAACAACTCAATTTATACGAATTATTAAGGGATAGTTTATTATCACCTAAATTTTAAAAAAAATGAATTGGTCGTGCTCTTTCTCTCAATACAAATGCTCCAATTTATGACCCTGAAATAGTTTGGCTAGCCTTTTTTTGTTACTTTAAAATTATTTCAACTTTTTGGTTGTATTTTTGTGAAAACAAACAGAATAATTATCAAAAAAAATAATATTTTTATACTTTTATGAAGTCATTGTTTATTATTCAAGTCATTCTTAGCATTTTTTTAGTGCCTCAAATCGGGTATTCTCAATCCATACATGATCTTGCCAGAACTGGTAGTGTAACTTCAATGGAGCAGCATTTAAAAAAAACTCCAAGTGATTTAAATGCATTATCTGAACAAGGCATTACGCCTTTTATTTTAGCTTGTTATAGAGGAAATAATGCTGTTGCAAAATTGTTGATGGAAAAAGGAGCTGATGTTGGGTATTGCACTTCAGAAGG
>CANETM010000240.1 GCA_947441205.1 Bacteroidota bacterium
GTCTATTTTAATGGATGGAATGGTCAAAATGATGGAAGTTTTGGCCAACGTTGGGGTTATTATAATAAATATTGGGTGGATATTAATACAAAGTTATATGCACAGTTTATGCCTATTAAAAATATTTTAATAGCTGCAAGTTTAATGAATACAAATGCCATTAATTATAGATGGATAAAATATACAGAACCTGGTAGCAAATATGATGACCCTTCTAGCATAACTGACAAGTTTAACGTGCAGTTTCAGTTTTCAGTTAAATATGTATTACATGGAACTAATAAATAAATTATACCTGCGTTTTTATTTTTTAGTCATGCTTTTGTATGCAATTTTCAATAAAGGCATTGCGTATACTTTTTTAGTTGAGTTATTATTGGCAGTTGGTGTATTATTAATTTTATTGAATCGACAACAGTATGAATTATTTATCAACCATAAGTACAAAATTGTATTAGGGCTTATTATTATTACATTCTTTTATATCATTTTCAATATTTTTAATTATCCTCTTTTTGATGTTGTTAGGGATAGTTTTGTAATTGAATATGCATTATTTGCAATTATTATTTATTTTTTCAAGAGTGAATCCGAATACATTTGGGAAAGATTAATACAAATTTATAAATGGGTTCCACTGATTATATTTTTGAACTTTTTTGTTTTTTATTATGTAGTCATTAATTTTTCACCCATTGAAATTTTTGGAGGTCAACCTTTATTATTGTATAAGAATGGTGATAAAAGCGTTCACTTATTAATCAGTACTTTGTTTATATTTATTTTTTCTGACAGGTATAATAAAAAGTGGCTTTTTGTAAATACGTTCTTAATTATTTTAAATTTATTAATATTATTGGCCTTTTCTAGGTCTGGAAGTGCTGCTTTTTTAGTGGGTATTTTTGCCTTTTTCTTTTTCAATAAACAAAAAATTGCCAATCCCACTTTGCAAACTATAGTTAAGTTGTTACCCTTGATTTTAATTATAAGTATTGGATTATTTGTGTCGGTTGAATTTCAAGGTGATGCTCAAGGTAGGACTTTGGGTTTTGGACAAATTGTCGATAACTTTACTTCGATTGTTGGCAATGATGTGGACGGAAGTTTAACTGATAATAAAGTGTGGCGATTGCTTTGGTGGGCTAAATTAATTAATGAAAGTCTTACACCTGAGCATATCATTTTTGGCAAAGGTATTGGCATGAGCTTAGCAAGTAATGATTTGCTTTCGACCGAGGAAAATTTGAGGTCACCACATAATTATAATCTTACCTTATTAGCGAGGTTTGGTTATATAATATTATTAGTTTGGTTGTACTTTATATATTTGGTTGTAAAGCCAATGGTATTAAAAAAATTAAATGCTAAACAATTAGCAGTTTCAGCAATTATTATTGGATTTATTATTAATGCCAGTTTTGATGTGTATTTGGAAGGCCCCATGGGGGCATTTCCTTTTTGGACTTTTGTCGGACTCTTATTTATTATGGAAGACCAAAGCTTATCCCAAACGAATACATAGTATTATTTGTTTTTAGCCCATTAGTATAATTTTCGTTTAACCATTGTGCGCTAGTTTTTACATATAAATTGTGTATCCATTCATAATTTGCCTGTAAGTATAAATCCTTTCTATTTTTTTGTAAATCAAATAAAAAGCTTGGTTGTGGTTCCGCTAAATATTGTTGTACAATACTACCTGCACTTCCTTTGTTGATAGTTTGATAACGTGCATATAATTTTAATCTTGGCACAGGGGTATATTTTATAAAAAATATTGTTCTGTCAAAGTTATTTCCCATCCAATCTCCCATTGAATAATCATAACTAGTATATTGTTGTGCAGGAATTAAATTACTATAAACAAATGGATTGACTCTTGTATATTCGGTGCCTAATGTAAAATAGGGAATGAATATATCGGTTGCCGATGCGCCAACAGTATAGCCTAATTGATTTCGGCTTTTATTTTTATTAAATATACTTGTTACTCTTATTTCATCAATAAAGGTGGAAGCATATAAATGTGTATTTTTTAAATGATTACGTGAACTTATTTGTAAAAAATATTGCCCGTTACTCCCGGCATTGATTGAATAGTTGCTGCGATTATTATCGTAAAATTTAAATAAGTTTATGGGTATAAAAAAACCAGGATCTAATTTATCGCTGTAAACAATAGATTCACCCAATGCGATTGTTAATCCCTTTATTGGTTTAATTATTAAACTATGGGTAACTAAATATTTTTGTATATATAAAATTCGATTATCGCCACTAACACCTCCAGTATAAGTGTTGTAGGATAAATTTGAGTCAACTAAATTTGAATTTAACCATGCATGCATGTAATTAAAACTTAACCATTTAATTGGTGCATAGTCAAATCTGATAAAGGGATAGGAGGGTGCCTTAGTTGATAAAACTATTTTTCCATTTTCACCATAACCCCAGTTCATATTATCTTTACCAAAACTTATTGATCCATTTTTCCATGAATAGGAAAGGTTGGCCCTTATTTCACTGTAATTGGTTTTATTATTTGCATTAGCACCAATTAATATTTTTCCTGTTTCGGGTGATTCAATATTTCTATTCTGATTTGATATACTTGATTCAGTATAATCACGATAATATAATTGATAACCCCATTTTTTTTGTACACCCAATGTTCCCCACATTTCCATTCCATTACTAAGTTGTTGAACGCTTTTACCATTATTACTAAAAGAAGAAACTCCAACAATGGGATCACCAAATACATTAAAATCCTTTGATTGCAAATGAAAACTACGCCACCTTTTATTGATGTCTTTTTTAACCCAATCCAATTTTGTAATGGTATCCTCTATGCTTGTAAATTCTTCTAAATAAAAAGCTAATTCTTTTTGTTCTATTGTAGATAGAAGTGATTTTTTATTTTGCAATGTAAGTAAGGCTTCATTGATATGGGTTCGGGTTAATGGTTGAATGATGTCATCAAAATTCATAAATCCTTTTTGCGCCATTCGATTTAAAAAAGGATAAACTTCGGACCTATTGTTTTCAAAAATGGTTTGCGCATTTA
>CANETM010000241.1 GCA_947441205.1 Bacteroidota bacterium
CTCAAGTAATGGTGCAAGCTTATAGGTTATTGTTGCAACAAATGCAACATGAATTTGGGGAATGCTATCCTTTACATTTAGGCGTAACTGAAGCGGGTGATGGGGAAGATGGTCGTATTAAAAGTGCGATTGGCATTGGAACTTTATTGGAAGACGGAATTGGTGATACCATCAGGGTAAGTTTAACCGAAGATCCTGAATTAGAAATACCTGTTTGTAGGGATATTGTCAAAAGGTATAATGGTCAGGCTAATAATTTAGCAACAGGTTTTATATTGCCAATTGATAAGTTAAGTTATAATCCTTTTGAATATAAAAGAAGAACCACAAAAGAGGTTTTAAACATTGGAGCAGGACAAGTCCCGGTAGTAGTTGCCGACATGAGTCATTTAGAAACAGTAACAAGAGAAAGTTTTTTGGCTATAGGGTACACGTATAATGCGGATATTGATAAATGGTCTATTGGAGATGCTGCTGCTGATTATGTTTTTGTAGGAAACAGAACAGTTGATTTTGACTTGCCTGGTACTTTGCGCATTATTTCATCCAATACTAATTTAACCTCAGGCACTGACGTAAATAAATATTTCCCAATATTTCATGTTGACGATTTTATAGCATCAAATCATAAAAATAATGTACTCAATTTTGTAATGGTTGATTGTTATAGTTCAGCTTCTTCAATTGCAGATGAACAATTATTGAATATTGCGAATGACCCAACCGTTGTATTTTGCTTAAGTAGTAAATTGCAACATGCAATGCCTGCAGTGAGACGCATGTTTGTTAAATTAATGGAATTGGGTATTGATACTCCTGTTATTTTAATGACAGACAGTGCTCATCATACTACCGATGAACATTTAATTCATTTTGCGACTGAAACAGGTGCATTATTATTAGATGGGTTTGGAGATGGAATTTGTTTAGGTGTGACTGAAAATGTTTACAAGGAGTCGGCTGGTAAAATGTCAAATTTATCTGGAAGAAACTATTTAAGTAATTCAACGATAGAGCAGTTTTTAAATGCTACAAGTTTTGGCATATTGCAGGCTACAAGAACTAGGATTTCAAAAACAGAGTATATTTCCTGTCCAAGTTGTGGGCGAACATTATTTGAACTTCAAGAAACAACCGCAAAAATTAGAAAAGTAACAAATCACTTGAAAGGGCTGAAAATTGCTATTATGGGATGTATCGTAAATGGTCCTGGTGAAATGGCTGATGCTGATTTTGGTTATGTTGGAAGTGGAGTAGGAAAGATAACCTTGTACAAGGGCAAAGAAATTATGAAAAGAAATATTGACAGTGAAGTAGCTGTTGATGAATTGATCCAACTATTAAAAGAGCATGGAGCTTGGATTGAAAAGTAAATTATTTATTAAGAACTATTATTTCATGTACATTATTATATATTGTTTTTTGTTTTTGATATCGTTATTGCCATGGCGTATACTTTATTTAATAAGCGATGGCCTTGCTTTTTTATTACGTCGTGTTATTAAATACCGATTAGATGTTGTTAATCAAAATTTAGCTATTGCTTTTCCCAATAAGTCTTTAAAGGAGCGAAATGAAATAGCAAAAGCTTTTTATCAGCAATTCACGGATTCATTTATAGAAACCATTAAATTATTATCGGTATCGGATAAAACATTTTCTAAAAGGTTTACTTCTAATTCCGAAGTTTTACATGAATTATTTAAAACAGGTCAGAGCGTTCAATTAATGGCTGGGCACTTTTTTAATTGGGAATTTGCTAATTGGGGTGCGGCAAAGTATGGACAGTACCCGTTTATTGCGGTATATATGCCTTTAAGTAATAAAGCATTTAATAAAATCATTTTTGATTTAAGAGCTAGGTATGGTACTATTTTAATTTCAGCTATCCACTTTAAAACTGCCTTTCCAAAATACACAGCACAGGGTCCATATGCATTAGCTTTAGCAGCAGATCAAAACCCTGGAAATCCTTTACAAGCTTATTGGGTTAACTTTTTTGGAAGACCAACGCCTTTTGTAAAAGGTCCAGAAAAGGGAGCGAAAATAAATAATACAGCACAGGTTTTTGCTAATTTTTACAGCACCAAAAGAGGATACTATCATACACAATATGAACTCATGACAACCTCTCCTAATTACTTTAAGGATGGGCAACTTACGGCTCAATTTGTAAAAATATTAGAAGAAAAGATTAAAGCGAATCCTGCAAATTATTTATGGAGTCATCGACGTTGGAGGTATGAATACGATGCAAATATCCATGAAAAACTATTGATTAAATAGGGCGTTTAATCTTCTAGAAAACTACTTTTAGTTGAATCTGTTTTTGTAATGGTGGGTTTCTTAATGTTCTCAAAACTGAATTTTTCTTTCAGTAATTCAACACCTGCCCATCCCTCATTGACAACTCTAATATTATGTATACCTTGTTTTTTCAAGATACTTGCTGCTAAAGTGTTCGTTGTTCCGTCCTCACTAATAATATAAATATTGAAATGTTCGTCCAACTCGGACATACTACCAGGATCCATAAATTCAGCTAAAGGAAGTGAAATTGAATTTTTTATATGATTTTTATTGTAGTCAATTTCTGTTCTAATATCAAGTGGCATTAAAAACTCATCAAAGGGAATATCCATGGCGAGTTCATCTACTTCTACTTCAATTAGCATATCATATCTATAGCTCGCAGCACGCCAAGTTTCGAAACCACCTTTCAAATAACCAATGATATTTGAAAATCCTGCTTCTTTAAAATAGGTTAAGGTTTCGTTTTCAAAATTTGTGTCTAAAATGAAAAGTAGAGAGGAGGTCTTAGTAATCGACCCCATAGCTACTGCATATTTTACAGTAGCTGGGGTGATATGTAATGAGTTTGGAATATGACTTTCAGCCCACTGATCCTTTGATCTTGTATCAATTAAAATATAGTCAGGATTTTCAAGTAATTCCTTGAACTGTTCGATTGATAAAGCCATTTTATCCAACTAGTTGTTCTACAAATTGATTTACCTGTTCTAATCTTGTATAATCAAC